>WRGH01000205.1 GCA_009787285.1 Brevinematales bacterium | reverse complement strand
GCAGATTTTGACGGAAATCCGTCTCAGGATATACGTTTTAATCCCAATAATTCTAATTTTTCTGTAGAAGGAATAACTTCTCCCGACGGGCGAGTGTTCGGTCGTATGGCGCATAACGAGAGATTTGACGACGATCTTTACAAAAATATACCGGGTATAAGAAAAATGGATATATTTTCAGGCGCTGTTTCGTATTTTAATTAACGTTTCGGCGCCTTTTTACTTTTTGCTTAATATCATTTCAGTAAACCCTTTATCGCCTAAACCAAATGATACGGGTTTATTAAAACTCAGTTTAATTTGATTTCCGGTTTCATTTATTAATATATTTCCGTCAGTGCTGTCAAAAAAGAACACATCAGCTTTTTCAGATAAATCGTAATTTACGTAATATTCCCCGCCCATTGAAAATTTATCATCCATAACTCCGAGTACACTTATAATAAATTCCCACAAATTGTCTTTTGTAAATCCATTCACCCTTATTTCCGGCACATTTGACCAATCAGTCAGGAATCTATTAAGATTCAATTTCATGCTCGCGTTGACTACATCAGAGCCTTTTATATATTCAAAAAAGATCCCAACCTCTATTGAAGATTCGGGTATTGCGTTAGCTGCATTTTCCGGAATAGTAATAATATTATTTCCTTCCCATTTCCCGACAAAATCATTAATTGATTCTGCGTTCTTCCAAATTGTATTGTTATCTGCTGCGCCATTTTGCACGGCGTAACAAATAAAAAGAATGGCTATTAAAACGTGTTTTTTCATTTAACTTTCTCCTAATGTTTGAAATGCCTTGTGCCGGTAAAGACCATCGCAATGCCGTGCTTGTCGCAAGCTTCGATTGACAGTTTGTCGTTTACAGAACCGCCCGGCTGAATAATCGCCTTTATTCCCGCCTTAGCTGCCGCTTCTACAATATCACCAAAAGGAAAGAACGCGTCAGACGCTAGAACCCTTGCGGGAAAATTGTCTTTCCAAGGGTTGCCGCCTGTATCCGCCGATACTTCAGAAACAGCTTTCATGACGGCGGCGCTCCTTTCAAGCGACTGCGCAGCAGGCCATATACGATTCACCTGTCCCCCGCCGATGCCTGTCGCCGCTTGTTCCTTCACAATAACAATCGCGTTTGATTTGACAAAAGTTACAGCCCTCATTCCAAAAATCATATCAGCTATATCGCAGGCGGCAGGAGCTGTTTTTGTTACCACTTCCCACTTTTCAAGCAAGCGGCGGTCAGTTTGCTGAACAAGAAGGCCGCCGTCAACGGCTGTGTATTCGTATGCTTCCGCCGGAGCTTTTTTTATTTTTAAAATACGCAGATTTTTTTTCTTTTTAAGAATTTCAAGCGCCTCGTCTTCAAAATCAGGAGCGGCGACAATTTCAAGAAATAAATCGCTCAATTTTAACGCGGTTGAAGCGTTCATTGTCGCGTTACACGCGATTATTCCGCCGTAAATCGAAACAGGGTCGCAGTAAAAGGTTTTTTCGTATGCTTCAAACAGGGTATCTCCAAGCGCGATTCCGCAGGGGGTATTGTGCTTTACAGCGACACAGCATATTTTACCGCCGCCTGCGGCTTCAGGAACAAGGCTCTTTACATCATCTTCTCCAAAAGACTCTGTACCGCAGACTGCAAGCCCAAAAGCGCAGGCCGCTTTCCACGCGATATCAAGGTCTCTTATGTTATTGTAGCCAAGCTCCTTGCCATGAAGCTGTTCCATTCCGCCCAAAACGCCTGCGCGGTCGGCGTGCAGATACAGAGCCGCCGATTGGTGGCTGTTTTCGCCGTAACGAAGGAGCTGTCCCTTTTTTAGGGAAAGCGGCAGGAATTGGGGATATTCTTCATCTAAAAGGAAACGGGCTATAGCGGCATCGTAGGCGGAGGTAAGGCTGAAAACCTTTCCCGCAAGGCGTTTTCTGAACTCAAGCGGGACGTTTTCAGATTTAAGACCTTTGATTACTTCGGCATAATCGGCAGGGTCGGTAAGGACAATTACGTCGCGGTGATTTTTTGCGGCAGAGCGAAGCATTGACGGTCCGCCTATGTCAATAAATTCAATCGTTTCCTCAAAGGAAAGACCTGCCTGTACTTTCTCGAAAAAGGGATAGAGGTTTACGCAGACAATGTCTATTGTTGAAAGGTTCAAATCCTTCAATGTTTGTACATGGCTTTGTACATCGCGGCGGGCAAGGATTCCGGCATGAATCGCCGGATGAAGGGTTTTTACACGCCCGTCAAGACATTCGGGAAAACCTGTAACGGCTGAAACATCGGTAACAGGGATATTGTTTTCCTGTAAGTATTTGGAAGTGCCGCCTGTAGAAAGTATCTCCCACTCTGCTCCGCTTAAAAATGAAGCCAGTTCTAAAATACCGTCTTTATTAAAAACACTAATGAGAGCGCGTTTTTTCATTTATGCGGCCTAGAAGACTTGAACTTCCATGCCTCTCGGCACTAGCACCTCAAGCTAGCGTGTCTACCAGTTCCACCAAGGCCGCA
>WRGH01000204.1 GCA_009787285.1 Brevinematales bacterium | reverse complement strand
ACTACAATCGCAAGCTGAAAACCTGAGAAAAAGTCTCCCGCTCCCCAGAAAACGCCGAGCATTTTTCCGATATAGTTCCATATATCCTGATATCTTTTTGTTTTTTCGGAAAACTTTTGCGTCTCATGTGCTTCCCTTCCGAAAGCGCGGACAACCCTGACTCCGGTGTAATTTTCCTGAGCCGCAGCCTGCATNCTNCCTTCCGCTTGATCCGCTTTGTTAAATTCTTTGCTTACCTTTTGGAAGTATACAATTGAAAAAATCAAAATTATGGGAACAAGGGCAAGCGCCATCAGCGACATGAAAATGTCCATAGAGAACATGATCACAAGCGCAATGATAAAAACGCAGAAAGTCCGCAGGACTTCGCTTATTTCCCAATGGATAAAGTTGCGGATATTGTCCACGTCGGTTGTACACCGCTGAATAATGTCTCCTGTCTGACAGCTAACGTGCCAGTCATAGGGCAGTTTTTGTATATGGCCGTACAGGGTATTCCGCAGCCTCCACGCTACAGTTTCGCCGATTTCAAGACTTGCGTAACTGCGGATAACGTCGCATAAACCGGACAGCATTGCCGCCGCAAGAATAAAAAGAGCGCATATCCAGATATTTCTTTGCAGAACGCCGATACCTCCGATGCTTTCCACAAAGTTTAAAACGAATTCAGGAGCTTCCAGCGGCGCTCTTCCTATTACAGAGTCGATTGTATAACGTACTATCTGAGGGCTTACAAAAGCAAAAGCTACGGCGCCCAGAGTCGCGGCAAAGCAAAGAAAACATTTGAATTTCCTGTCTTCCGCGGCGGCGGCAACAAGACTGATTTTGCCGCCCTTCCATGGTAATTTCATATTAGTTTCTCCAAACTTATGTTAAAAGTGTATTTTTTTTCCAAAACTCGAATTTCAGAAAACCGTCAAAATTTTAAGCGTTTGACTTTGTATCTAAAGTAAAAGATACAAACTCGATACTTTTGTGATGAGAAAACCGCGTATTCGGCTTTTATTTTATATATGGGGTGAAAGAATATTAAAAGGAAAGCTTACTGTATGCGGCTTCAGCCAAAGTGAACCATTATTATTTGCATTACGTACCCTCCTTCAGGAAATGCTGCTGCTTGACAATTTCAATGTTGTTATTGAAATTGCATTTTATGATCTTTGTCAATATATAAAATAAAAAAAATTATGTCAATAGGAATTTAATTAATTTCGCGGTTTTGAATACCATTCCTTCAGTACATTTTCAGCCTTTTTTCCGTGAATGTTAAAACCGGTATTGCCTTTTNCTTTTGCCGCATTGTATATTTTTGTACTCCAGTCCCACCAAAAAAAACCCGCGAACCAAGGTTCGTCAAAAAACGTCCGCAGGCATGACCGGTAGAAATTGGCTTGTTCGTCTTCATCGTAGGGAAATTCGGTATGAGTAAAATCCCATGGCATTGCGGCGCAGCCTTTTGCGCTGCGGCAGCCGATTTCAATAAATATTACCTGCTTTTTCCATTTTGCGCTTAAAGCTTTTACCCGTTTTTTTATGGGCTGCCATGCGGCAAACATATTTTCTTCCGTTTCTCCCGAAATTTCCGCCACAGGATAGTAAGCGCTGGTTCCGATATAGTCAACGGCGTCAAACCAGTGAACGTTGTCTTCGCTGCCGTGGTTGGCGTTATATACAAGAGGCCCTGAATAAAATTTCTTTGTTTCATTTATTAAATTACGCCAATGGCTTTCCTTTCTTTCTGCGGCAACCATTTCGCAGCCTATACAGAGCATTTCGCACCCCGTATATTCAGCCAGTTCGGCATAATGGCATATAAAAGCGGTATAGTGTTCAAACCATGCGCCCCAGTAAACGTCCTTTCCCATCATATTTTCGTCAGGGAAATTGATTTCCGCTCTCCATACGCCGTCCATACAGTTGACAACAGGTTTAAGGCAGACCTTCATTCCCAGTTCATGGGCTTTTTTTACCGCAAACTCAAGATCGCGGTCTTTGACAGTGTAGCGGTAATCAAAGCTGATTTTTGTCGATGAAAATTGTTCCTGCATTACAGAAAACGCAAGGCAAAGCCATTCATTGCCCGCCTTCCGGAATTTTTCCATTGAAGATACCGCCGAGGGCGTTCTGTAATCACCGCTTCGGCCGTCCCAGCCGTAGGTAAATCCTTTAATAAACATTATTTGTAAATATTATTTATTATAAATAATGTCAAGCAAGATAGAGTTCAAATAACGATGATTTGTCCGCATTNTTCACCATAGCGCCGGTAATTATAAATGCAATAGCGCTCCGTTTTGCGGAACCGTTCGACACTAANCGCCGGAAGCGGNTTGCCATGATGTCTTTAGATAGTAACGGAAACATTTTTCTCTTTTCGATAAAGCGCCGGGCATCTGCGCGCCCATATAGGGTATCTATGAATTTTCATTTTTAAAAATTTTAATTGAAGACTTCATAGACGGCGGTCTATGCTGCCGTATCTTGACAGAGGAGGATGTATGAACAACCTCAATTCAATTTTAATCGAAGGCAATTTGGTGAGAGATCCTC
>WRGH01000203.1 GCA_009787285.1 Brevinematales bacterium | reverse complement strand
TTCAGGTTGCTGTTCCTGCCCATAACAAAACGCACAGCCTTTGAACCGTAAAAAGCGCTGCAGGCGTAACCTACAATGCCGTTTACCATTTCAACTCCTTCNCCTATCTGCGTCGGCTCGTCAGCGGAAGATTGTATCGTAAGGTTTTTTAATTTGTTCGCTCCCTTGATGTANGCGCACTCGCCTACCGCNGTGTCCTTGATAATTGAACAGCTTTTTATCACAGTTCCGCTGCCGATTGTTCCGTAACTNCCNCGAAANCCGCAGTACTGTTTCTGTGTAATTTCCGTTAATTTTTCCGCTAACGCGGTATCGTCACGATACGCCGCCCATAAATAAGCGTCCGCCGCTATCATGTCTTCAAACGGCAGAATGGAGCGTCCGCCCGCTTCGTTCATAACATCAATCCAGACACGCACTTCCTCAGCCTCGCCGTTTTTTACAACACCGTTGCCGAATTTGGAATGGTTAGTCGCCTGTATTTCATTTATTTCAGAAAGTATACAGTTATCTCCTATGATATAATGTGAAATATACGCACAGTTTTGTATCGCTGTATCATCGCCGATGTCGCAGGAAATAATTACGCTGTTACGGATTCCCGCAGGTATACAAAAATCGTGGTGCTTAAGAAGAACGTTTCTAAGAACACCAATTCGAACCAGCCCGTAAAAAACGGAATCGCGGATTAAAGAAGGATCGAAAGGATCGGTTACAAGAAAATCTTCCCATTTTGCGCAGTTATTTCTGTTTTGAATCAGTATTTCAATTTCTTCGGGTTTTAATCGCCGCCAGCTTTCTTTGTTTTTGGAAAATAATTCGGCCTGTTGTGCATTACGCTGCCAATATTCATCCGCTCCCGGCGGCAGATATTCGGCAGGAATAAAATCGTAACCGTATCGCTCGATTGGAAAGACTTTACTTGCTTTCATCTATATTATCAGCCGGCTTTTGCCCGTCTCAACCTTACATTTTCAATGTCATAACTAAAAAGCTCGCGAAGGTCGTTTAATCCCAGCGCCATCAGCGCCATGCGGTCAATTCCGATGCCCCATGCTGCGACAGGAACATTCACCCCCAAACTATCCGTAACTTCGGGACGGAAGATGCCGGAGCCGCCAAGTTCAAACCAGCCAAGCACCGGATGTTTGATATGCACCTCCACCGAAGGTTCGGTAAACGGGAAGTAACCGGGAACGTATTTTACCTCTTTCGCTCCGGCAACTTCCAGGGCAAACATTTCCAGCATCCCCAAAAGCGTGCGCAAGTTGACATCTTCACCTAACACAATGCCCTCCGTCTGATAAAAGTCGGGCAGATGGGTAGCGTCCACGCGGTCGTAGCGGAAACAGCGCACAATGCCGAAATATTTGCCGGGAATTTTTGCAATCGGCAGTGTTTTGGCCGAAAGCACAGTCCCCTGAGAGCGGAGAATCAGCCTCTTTGTAAATTCACGATCAAAAGCGTAATTCCAGCCTCGGCTGCCGGTTTTCCCGCCGTTTTCATGAGCGCAGGCAATATTGGAAAGCCACGGCTCATCAATGNATTTAGCCCTCGCAATTCCGTCTTTGGAAGACGAATCTGCGACGCTGTATACATCGTGAATATCCCGCGCCGAATGAAACTGCGGCATAAAAAGAGCGTCCGAATTCCAGAATTCAGTTTCAACTAACGGTCCGTCAAATTCCTCAAACCCCAGGGATACAAGTTTATCTTTTACGTTTTCAAGAAATTTAGCATAAGGGTTGCTCCTTCCCGGAGTCAATCTTACAGGAGGCGTTTTAACATTATACGATCTGAATTTTTTTCCTTTCCAGCTTCCGTCTTCAAGCATGGACTGCGTTAAAATACCGATTTCATCGCCTGTGATTCCTGCCTGTTTTAAAGCTTTNGCAGCATCGGCGGCGGGAACCGAGCCGTCTTCAAGAACAGTAAAGCCAAAGAAGACTGTTTCTCTGTCAATCTGGCGGAAAGGGGCGTCAGCGGCTCCGCGTTTTTTCGCAAGACCGGACATAATTTTTTTCTCTTCTTCATTAAGCAAGGCATCGGCAAGCAGACCGCCTTCCGATGTATTGATTTTTTTAAACAAGCCCCGTAAGAGGGCNAAATGCGCGGCCGCCTGATTTTTGGCAGGATCGTCAAGGCTCTCAAGCGGNANGGAAAAGACAACNTTTTTTTCGCTGTCCATCGCAAGTACGCCAAGTTTGGAAAGATTTCCAAAAGCGCTGCCGATGTCTTTATTTTCCATTTTGAGCGACTGGGCTATGTCGGGCAGACGCAGACCCTTAGCTGATTTTATAANTTCAATGATACGCTCTTCGGGGCTTCCTTTTTCCTTCCACTCCTGACCCAGCGCGGTCATTTCATAATAGACAGCTTTTTCCCGGCGTGTCTCACTCACAAGCCCCTTGCCCGCAAGCCATGAAAGCGCCTGATTTCCGTTTCCCGGTTTAAACTTGAGTTCTTTTTCAACTTTTTCGATTGTCAGCTCATCACCCTTTTTGTAAGCAAGAAGAATCTGTACTTCAAGAGGATGAAGATTTTTTACAATGTTTTTTATATCGGACATAAAACCCCGTAAGTTTTTATAATAAC
>WRGH01000202.1 GCA_009787285.1 Brevinematales bacterium | reverse complement strand
GCTTCTGAACGTATATCTTTGTATTCCGCTTCAATTTGTGTATAACCAGTACCGTGACGGCATACGGATTTATATGTGTCCAGCGGCTTTCCTACAGGCTGCCATGATGCAGACCAGTAATCGCCGGATTCATCATCGCGCAGGTAAATGTAACGTCCGGGACGATCTTGTTCGTTGAACCTGTAACGGATCAGCCTGCCTGCCGCTCCGCTCTTTACAAAGCTGTAACCTCCCGCATTGTTTGAAATAATTGCGCCGTAAGCCGGAGATCCAAGATAATTTGCCCATGGAGCCGGTGTATCCGGCTTGTCTATGACATATTCCCTTTGTTCAGAGTCAAAATAACCGTATTGCATGAAAAATCCTCCATAAAAAAAATAATTTTGATAAGTAGCGATATTTTATCATATACATAGAGCAATTGCCAATTGTAAATTGTTATTTTAAAAGTAGTCTGTCTATAATGTGTCTGCATTATGGACAGACTCTATTTAGTCATTTATCATAAAACCAATGGAACTGGATCAGGAAGAAGCGCTGTATGAATTTCTCGAAAACGCAATTGAGCCGTTTACAGCTGATGACGCCGCCCAATATGTACAAAATTCAGGGCAAAAACGCGACAAGAGGCTGGTTATGGAAATTATCGCATATCTTGATACGCGTAAGATCGCTTTTAAGCAGGATAACCGGAACTGGGTTTCTCGCAGATGTTGTTTTGAATCGGCCGTATTTACAATAACACCCACAAGACTGGAATTGCTCAACGGAATACTTATTCCCGGTCACAGGTGCGTTCCGTTTGCCAATCCAATGGTTATGCCCCATCGTTATCAATTTTTTTGGAAGGGCAGCCCTGTCCCTGTTACAACAACAGAAGCGCCGCCTGAAGAATTGTATCCGTATTACTGTATTTTCGGCGAAGAATTTGCTCCTCAGTATATCGCAAGGGAAAATTCGAAAAACGAAGAAGCCTTTAATGCAGACCCTTACGAAGATCCTCCTGAAGTTTCAATACATACGCTTGATATGCGAGGATTATACCGTGAATGTTCATTTATACCCGGCGACCGTTTTATTGTACGCACATTAGACTGGAAAGAATGCCGTTTTGAATTTGAAAAGACCGGAAAAGAAGAATGGAACCGCGCAGACTTGGACAACTGGCTTGAAATTGCCGACAGTAGTTTTGAAGACAGCTTTGCCCTTCTTGGTCCCGGATCAAGTACTGAGGAACAGATTGCTTTTGCATATTGGTTCGGAGGCAAGCGGATGAGGGAAGTGCCCGCTTATTCGCTGGAAGAATTTTTTTATGAAAAAACAAACCGCGTGGAAACAGTGTCTTACGGCATTGAAACGCGGTTCTGGTTTTCCGGAAAGGATATTCCTGACGCTAAATGCCTTCAAAATTTTGCCGTTCCGCCGGACAGGACGTTTATTGAAGACATACTGTACAAAAAAAATATTCCCATTTCTGAGTTTGTAATTCTTTCCTATATAAAGGACGCATTTTTCCGCAATGAAAAAGATATAGACAGGGTAATTAACCGGATAATTCCTCCCGTAGTAAATATTGAAGAAGCGGAATGGGAAATTATTGCAGATTACATTTCCGGAGCATGAACGATTTTTACAAAGGTTATTCGCTGTTTCTGGATCAAGCGGCAGGGCCTGTGCGTCAGCGGGTTGCCGAATTGCACACGGCAGTTATCGATCTTTCAGCAAGGCTTCAAAAAGGGGATATAGAGCCGGCATGGCTGCCAAAACATACATTTATCGTACTTTCACAAATTCAGGGACATACGGCGGCTCTTTTGGAAGACCTTGCTTTTGACGAAGCTCCCGATGAAGGCGATATTACCGCTATGGAAAATTCGCTTGACAGTATGATCGATACCTACAGTGAAATAAAAGAGCTTATCAACAGCGCAATGGATAATTTCAGAAGAAGCAATCTGACAGTAATTCACGGAGGCAGGGATTCGGAACAATTATGGAGGATGATACAGATAAATATTTCCGGGCTGGATGTCTGGCGGCGGGCTGTTATTTCCCATGAATGTACAATAGAAGAACTGCACAAGCTGATTCAGGCGGGCATGGGCTGGAAAGGCGTTTTTCGTTTCCGTTTTTACAGCGAAACTCCTGATGGCGGGAAAGAATATCTGCACGATAAGATAAAGTTAGGTGATATTGATTTTCGCGGGAAAAAAGAGCTTATTTATGAATACGGAACAAAATGGATTGTTAATGTTATAATAATGTCATCGTATCAGCCTGCAAAAAACGAGACGGCTCATTTTATTGCAGGAGAAAGCGCCGCGCCTCCCGAACATATTGATGGGCCGCGTCATTTCAAAAAATTGATTGCTTATTTTGAGACGGGCGTTAATACGGAAAAGCAGTTGGCGCAGCGCGAATTGGGAGCGGATTTTTCAGGAAATTTCGATCTTGAAAGTGCGAACAGGACATTACTCGCTGTTTTACAGGCGGAAAGAAATAAAGAGTAAATTTGTTATACGCCGGGAAATGGTTGGAACCAATAAAAACTGAAGTTTGTAAAGATTACTGCGCCCGATTAACCGAATTTTAACAATTCTCTCATTGATGCTTAACACGGATAAAATAATTTTTCCTTAAACTTTT
>WRGH01000201.1 GCA_009787285.1 Brevinematales bacterium | reverse complement strand
ATTTCCATATTGGCGTTGGTTTTCGTTTTTACAGAAGAGTCCAGCAGTCTGTAATTGATAAATGAGATGATTAGTACAGAAACGATAAATATAGCCAATATAGGGATTAATATTTTGATTTTAAAACTTATTTTTTTTTCACGCATATTTTTCCTGCTTTGTCATGTTTGTCATCTTAATATCCTACCGAACAAAGCGCGACAAATGTGCGACAAACAGGGCTACGACTTTGGAATTGAAATCGTTACGGCAGTCCCTGTTCCGCTCTCGCTTTTTATTTCAAGAGCGCCGCCGCATTGCCCTGACAGCCTTTGACGGACATTGTTAATTCCGATACACAAGCGCCCGTTATGAGCCGCCTTTTCATACTCAAAACCTACGCCGTCGTCCGATACTGTGACAAGGAATTCGCTGTCTGTTTCGTTTGTACAAATCTTGACCGTTCCGCCGCCTTCCCGTCTGCCGATACCGTGTTTGATTGCGTTTTCAACGACAGACTGCACTGTCAGCGCGGGAAGGAAAAAATCTTTAGTCTTAATATCATAAATTACATTTAACGCATCGCCGTACATTGCTTTTTCCAGATTTATAAAACCCTCAATATGTTTTAATTCTTTCTCAAAAGAAATCGGCTTTGTTTCTTCCAAAGAGTCCATATTTCCCCTTAGATAAGCTGAAAATTCTATAGTCGCTTTTTTCGCCTGCGCCGGGTCTTTATCGCAAAGCCTTGATATAACGGCAAGGGCGTTGTACAAAAAATGCGGCTGTATCTGGCTAAGCATTATCGCGATGCGGCTTTGCGTTAGCTGCAATTCATTTTCCTTCAATATTTTTTGAAACTGCGCCTGCATGCCTATATATATAAAAAGGATTGTCAGCGTTGACGCTATATAAACCGACACATAGCCGTAAACAGATACCTGAATGACAACAGCGATAATGGGCAGGATGATGTAAGACGCAAGAGCGAAAGTTTCCATGCGGTTTAAAGATTTGCGAAATCTTATTATTTCGATAGAGTTAAGCGCCAGACCGATCATTCCCAACACCTGCGAAAGCCAATACATACTTTGCCTGTGATAGACATTATTTTCATCTATAATAAAATACATATTGTTCACAAGAGAGAAGAATGTCAGGAGAATCGCCAAACCGCAGACACCGTAAACCATGTGTACCGCTATCCGCTTAATCTGAATTTTCGACGCCAGATATACATTGATGTAATTTGAAAAGCACATAATAAGCACATAGCTGAACTGAAATGTAAAAAAATNCCCGATAAAACTGAGAACAAAAAAATGAGNCCCTGCCCTGCCAATAGAATAAAATGCCAGAGCGTCGCTAAGCATAAGCACGACATTGGAAAGCAGCACCCAAATGAACGCCCGATTTATACGGTCTTTCAGATTGTCTCCAATCAAAATGCAAGCCATGATTGCAAGGCACATAACGCTGCATGATATTTCAACGGCGATATTTATTAAAATCAGCGTACTCATTTTCATTAAGTATAAAGAGAAAAGAGAAGTGAGAAAAGAAGAAGCCGGCATAAAGNGCGGTAAAACATGAAATTCAGACTTTTCNTTAAATAAGATACTCTATATAATGTATTCTGACATTTAACATTACAGTAAGAAATATGAAAAAAACCTTCTTTTTAAAAATTATCATAACCATTTNCGTTACGGTAATGGTATTATCATGCGCTCCCAAAAACAATAAAGGCAGCGCTCCCGAAGACTCNCAGAATAAAAAGCGTCTGTTAAATTATCTCTCCGATCAATTTGGAAAGAACATAATNTCAGGACAAATGGATACATCATGGACTACCAATGAATATATGGATATGATTGACCGGGTGTACAAAGATACCGGAAAGTATCCGGCTATTAAAGGTTTTGACTTTCTTGAACTATCCAAAAATAATGCGCCCTTTTTCGGCGGCAGTGAACAGGTAAACGAAGCGATTGAATGGTGGGAAGGCAAAAACAACGGCGTCCCGCTTCTGCAAAACAGTCCGAATATCCACGGTATTGTTACATTCTGCTGGCACTGGCGCGTTGGTCCGAGCAGTGAATTTTACACTAATAAAACCGCATTTCGCATCCCATGGAAAAACGGCAAACTGGACAGGGAAAGCGATGATTTCAGAACTATTGTTCAGGACCTTGATAAAGTCGCGGAGAGGCTTAAGATTTTACAGGAGCGCGATATTCCGGTTCTTTGGCGGCCATTGCATGAAGCATCCGGCGGGTGGTTCTGGTGGGGAGCAAGCGGAGCCGCGCAATACAAAGNGCTTTGGGAATTCATGTATGAATATTTGACAAACGTTAAACAGTTAAATAACCTTATCTGGGTCTGGAATGCAGATAACGCAGCATGGCTGCCGAATCCTGACACTGTAGATATTGTAGGACGCGATCTTTATTCAAACTCTTATGCGTCTCAAAAAAAAGAATTTGATAAAGCTTCTGCGATGGTTCCTGCCGCTAATCGCATAATTGCCCTTACGGAAAACGGAAAAATCCCAGACCCCGACGAATGCATAAAAGACGGCGCAATGTGGTCGTGGTTTATGACATGGAATGACCGTTATAATTCTTATGACGGGGAATCCCACAATGACAATTTCTGGACAGGCGAATCAAATAACACTCAAGCGCATAAAATAAAAGTTTATAATCATCCGTACGTGATTACTCT
>WRGH01000200.1 GCA_009787285.1 Brevinematales bacterium | reverse complement strand
ATGAGTTATTGTAACATGTCAGATTCTTTATGGTCAACATTAGTAAAATTAAAAGGTAATACACGAGCCTGTATTTATACGGAACCACTTTGGGGTTTATCNATGAATCTCTGTATTCCGTATCTCTCNGTTTATATGCTGGCTCTTGGTCTGAACGATACACGGGTTGGGTTTATAGTTACAATCAATACACTTTCGCAGATTGTTTTTTCTTTTTTAAGCGGGCCTATTACCGACAAAATCGGCAGGAGAAAGGCGACCGCTTGCTTTGATGTTTTTGCATGGTGTATTCCAGCGCTGATATGGTGGCGAGCTGAAAATTTATGGTTCTTTCTTGCCGCAGGCATTATTAACGGAACAAACGGAGTAACGGCAAATTCATGGAACTGCCTTGCGGTTGAAGACGCCGAAAAAAAACAGATAACAAGAATCTATTCGCTTGTAATGGCCTGCGGGCAGTTATCTGCTGTTTTTGCGCCGATTACATCGATCCTGATTTCCAGACTGACGCTTGTTCCTGCCATACGCATACTTTTTATTAACGGCTTTGTATTAATGTCGATAAAGATGATTGTTTTATATTTGGCTTCCAAAGAAACCGGTATAGGCATTATGCGGATTCATGAAACCAAGGGGAAAAATATTTTTCAGCTTGCAGGCGGTTACGGCGGAGTAATAAAAATAATTCTTCATTCGCGCGGCATGGTTTTTTCGATGATAATAGCGGCATTTGCAGGTACTGTCGGAATGATTAACAACACTTTCTGGCAGATTATCGCAAATAAAAAACTGCTGGTTCCCGAAGCAATCNTNCCGCTGTTTATGGTATTCAGATCGATTCTGGCNATTATTTTTCTTTTNTTTGTGATACCAAGATTATCAAGAGGACTTTTGAAGATACCTCTTCTTTTGGGATTTGCAAGTTATTTNTTTGGGCAGAGTCTGCTAATAATGGTTCCGGTCGAAGGAATGTTGAAGTACCCGCTTCTCTGTCTTTCACTTGTATTTGACGGCTTCGGTCTTGGGACAATAAGTATGCTTTCCGAATCATTGATTGCCCTGCATGTAAATCCTGCCGAACGNGCAAGAATTATGGCTATCCGTTTTATGCTCGTCATGGGGGCAACGGCTCCGTTTGGCTGGATAGGCGGTTTCCTTTCTGATATTTCAAGAAATTTGCCCTTTGCGCTTAATCTGGGTTTACTGTCGTTGGGAATAATAATTACGCTTTTTCATTATCATCATAAAGATGCGGATCACTCGGCGGAACAATAAAATCTTTATGGAAGAATTCTTTTGTGATATAATGTAAAACTATGAAAACAATAACAGAACAAAGATATTCAAAACTTGGCCCGGTTGTGGTACAGGCTCTTAAAAGCCGCTCTTTTGACGCATGGTATTTTGATGAGCAGGAAGACGCGCTGGAAAAAATAATTTCGCTTATTCCGAAAGATCATCAAGTGTCATGGGGAGGTTCCGGCACGTTAAATGAAATCGGTATTAAGGAAAGGCTTGCAAATGAAGGATATGCTTTGCTTGACCGCGATAAGGCGGCAACGCCTGAAGAACGCGGCGAAATACAGCGTCTGGCTCTGTTATGCGGAACTTTTCTGACGAGTACTAACGCCGTAAGCGAAGACGGCCAGCTTGTTAACATTGACGGGTACGGCAACCGCGTCGCAGCTATGATTTACGGTCCCAAACAGGTAATTGTTATCGCGGGTATGAACAAGGTTGTCAAAACTTATGAAGACGCATATTCCCGCGCAAGGAACATTGCCGCTCCGATGAACGTTCAGCGTTTTCCCAACTGCAAAACGCCCTGTCAGCAAACAGGAACCTGCGCGGATTGTAAAAGCGTGGATACAATCTGCTCATTTTTTGTTACGCACAGATTTTGTAAGCCCGCAGGCAGGATAAAGGTTATTTTAATTGGCAAGAATCTTGGGTTTTAAGCACTTCCGGCAACGTGTAGAAACTTTTGTGTACTTCAAGTGTGATTCGGGCTGATCCCTTCATTTGATTTTTTCAATCAGTCTTTGCAGTTTTTCGTCAAATGTATATATTTTGTCCTTTTCAACTTTTGCATAACCTGCCAGAATGCAATCTACAAAGTCGAGAGTATCTTTACCAAAATATTCAATGGCCTGAAAAATTGCTTCCTGATGCGGTAATATACACTGAGTTTCCTCAAAAAAGCGTTTTAATTTTGTACTAACGTTTTGCCTGTCTATTTTATAGTATCCGGTTAATATATACATTACTTCACAAAGAACCTCAACAGGGACTTCAACTACATTTTTATCTATTATTTCCTTTGCTTGAGGCGAAAATTCTTCATGATCATTCAGAATATACCGGAGAACGATATTTGCATCAATTTTTTGCATATTTATCAAGAACAGCCCGTTCCCATGCGCCTTTTTCACCGGGGATTTTTGCAGGATCGGCAAACCGGTGAAGGCAGCCAAAGGCGGATTTCCCTTTATTGGTGGTTTTCTTTTTTTCGGGTATAACTGTTAATTCCACTCTTGCTCTGCCTGTAGGCCATTCAAACGGTAAATCCAATACGAGGCGGCGATTGGGCGGAATTTCAATGGTCTGTTCAAGAGTCATACAATGATTATAACGGGTTTAACACTCTTGTCAAATCAATAAAAAAACCCGCAGATAACTGCGGGCTTTTCACTGTTTTGAGATTGACAGCTTATGCTACATTAATCTGAATTGTCCTTTTTTGCGTTTCAGAGCG
>WRGH01000199.1 GCA_009787285.1 Brevinematales bacterium | reverse complement strand
TACGGCTCAAGAAATTCGGAACCAAGAAGCGGCCGTACTACCGCATTGTGGTTATAGAAAAAAGCGCGCCAAGAGACGGAAAAACCATAGAGGAAATCGGTTATTATCACCCCATAGAAGCGGAAGACAAACAAATTTCTTTCGACGAGGAAAAAGCAAAAAAATGGCTTTCCAAAGGCGCTATTGTATCCGACACGGTACGCAGAATCTTCAATAAAAAGAATCTCGCAGTTAAGTAATCCGAACGGATTAGAAAACCAATCAACTCAAATGTATTTTAAGGATAAAAATTGGATATGGAAAAAGACCTTATTGAATACTTGGCAAAATCTCTTGTAGATGACCCTTCTCAGGTTCAGGTTAACATTGTAGAAGNCGAAAAATCGACTATTCTGGAACTACGGGTAGCGGAAAGCGATATAGGCAAAGTTATAGGAAAACATGGCCGTATTGCTAAAGCTATCAGGACGGTACTTCAGGCGGCAAGCGCCAGAACCGGAAAACATATAATGCTGGAAATATTGGACTGATGATCAGGGCTGTCCGTAACGTAACAGCGTTGACGTATTTTTGGACAGATACAACCAATGGTAAAACAAATGACCGAAAAGTTCATTATTGGACTGGTTGGGGCTCCTTTTGGGGTTAATGGTTTTTTAAAAGTCCGCTCCTGTTCGGGAGAAATTGATCACCTGTTAAATCTAAAATCTGTAATTGTAAGCAAGGACGGAAAAGAACAGTTATTAAAAATCGAGGAAACTGCCTCTGCGCTTCCCGCAGTGTTGATTCGTTTTGCCGGTATCAATAGCCCTGAGGCGGCTAGGGAGTTTACAGGAGCGCAGCTTCTTGCGGGGCGGGATCAGGCAGCGCCGTTGAACGAGGGTGAATTTTACATTGAGGATTTAAAAGGGCTGCCGGTTGTTTCTCTTACAGGCGCAGACGGAAAAAACGGCGATACTTTGGGTATAATAACCGATATTATCGAAGGCGGCGGCGGAGAATTGGCGGAGATTCAACTTTCGAGCGGTGAAAAACGGCTTGTTCCCTTTAGAAGCGAATTTTTCCCTGAGATTGACCCGCAAAAGGGCAGGGTAGTCCTTCAAAATTTTTGGATTCTGGAATGAAATACACAATATTAACGCTATTTCCTGAAATAACCGATGCTTTTTTTGCCAATTCTATTATAGCTTGGACAACCGTTTGTTGACATGTAATCAAGAGCGTGATATATAAGTATTGGGATTAGGGGAAATATTGTGGCAATAAAATTTAACCACAGAAGGGAGATATTAGCAATAAGAGATGGATTTCCAAAGTATTACGAAGCATATACGTCATTAAAAATCCGGTGGGAAGATGATTTTTCCGAAAATGATTTTAAGAACGCTTATACTACAGGTAAAGGAAAGGACGAGAAATTAGTATTGTCAACAAAAATTATAGTTAAAACAAAGGTTATACCGGTTATATTTATTGAAAATGCTGAAGGAGCATTAGATATTAAAGTTAATAAAGAAACGATTTATACTGTAAAACCAAGAGGACGGATAAGCCAGGACTTGTTATTCGCTTTTACTAATTCTATAATTAAAGGACAACTATGACTAAGAGAGATGAAGCTGTATTTGCCAAAGCATTTGCAAAAATGGAAGCAAAAGGCTGTTTCACAGAACTGCGGGCAAAATCCAAGCATCAAGCTAAGTCCAAGGTAAAACTAACGGCTTTAAAGGCTGCCAAAAAACAACGCCAGCAGGCAGCAGCAGATTCAGTTTCGGCTGCGAGATCTACGTTGACTGTTCCTCTTGCTGCTAATAAGAGATAAACGCTGCCTAAGGTGTTTCTTCACTTTTGGATTCTGGAATGAAATACACAATATTAACGCTATTTCCTGAAATTACCGATGCTTTTTTGCCAATTCTATATAGCGAAGGCAATAAAGCGGGGAATTATCGAGTACCATGCGATAAATATCCGCGATTTTGCGGCAGATAAGCATAAAACCTGCGATGATGCGCCCTACGGCGGCGGACCGGGNATGCTGATGCTGCCTGAACCGCTCGATTTGGCTATAAAGAGCGCCCTTTCCGCTTCTTCCGGCAAAGAAAAACCTCCCCGCATAATTTATCTTTCCCCATCAGGCAGATTGTTTAATCAGGAACTGGCGCGCAATCTGGCTGCCGAGCGGGAACTTATCCTCATTTGCGGACGTTACGANGGTATCGACCAAAGGATAATTGACCGTTATGTGGACGATGAAATATCAATAGGCGATTATGTGCTTTCTTCCGGCGAAGCGGCGGCGCTGGCAGTAATTGACGCTACATACCGTCTTGTGGACGATGTTATTTGCGCAGATTCGCTTGAAGAAGAAAGTTTTTCCGGCGGGCTTTTGGAGTATCCCCAGTTTACACGCCCCGAAGTTTTTGATACAATAAAGGTTCCTGAAGTGTTGCTGTCCGGTCATCATGAACAGATACGCCTTTGGCGGCTTGAAAAAAGGGTAGAAAAAACCTTAAAACAGAGACCGGATTTAATACAAAAGGGCAGAGAATTCGCTTCTGACGGAAGCAGGGTTTTCAGTGATGAAATTATCAGTATAATAGATCGCCTGACCGCTCAATCGTTTATTGAGCCGGGCAAGCTGAAGGAGTAAAAATATGAACGAAATCAAGGCTATTGAAGCCGCTCAAATGAAACCCGAACTTGACCAGTTTAAGGTTGGGGATACAGTTAAGGTTCATTTTAAAATTGTGGAAGGTAAAACAGAACGTGTTCAGATATACGA
>WRGH01000198.1 GCA_009787285.1 Brevinematales bacterium | reverse complement strand
GGGGATATGTGCGGGCATAAGGATTAATCGGAAGCCCGTTAATATCAAGTATTGTCGATGAAAAAATACTGCCGTATCCGTCTATCGGCTCTCCAAGTCCGTTGAACACACGCCCCAAAAGCCCAGTGCCTACGCGCAGTTCCATTGGTCTGTCAAGAAATTCAACTCTTGAATCATCGGCGGAAAGCCCTGTACTGTTTCCGAAAATCTGAATTGCAGCCCANTCATCGCTTAAGTCAAGTATACGACCAAGCCTTTTTGTATTTTCCCTGTCGTAAATTGCAACTACATCGTTAAAGCCTACGTTACGGCTTCGTTTTGTAATAACAACAGGACCTTCTATCCGTTCAAGTCCCCTGTACTCAATGCCTCTCATTTACAGACTCCGTTCACAGAATATTCCTTGTACGGTAAGTGCGTTCAAGTTCTTCCAGTGTATGGCGCATTTTTCCCTCAAATGAGTTAAATCCGCTTATGTTGTCATTTTTTATCGTGCTTTTTAGGCGTGATATTTCTTCCTTTAAACCTGTTTCCGATATTTTTGTAAGAGGAGCGCCAAGCTCAATACATGTGCGGGCGCGTTCATGAAACTCCATTATTATTTCTAAAAGACGCACCTGCTTTTCAGGAAAACAGAACATATCGACTTCATCGAGAGAATCCTGCTGCAAAAAACCGTCCTTGATTATCTGCGCCGTCAGAAGAATTAATTTCTGTTCATCGGGCAGGGCGTCGGCCCCAATCAATCTGACAATTTCAGCTAACCTCTGTTCCTGCTTTAATAAATCCATGCTTTTTCTGCGGACTTCGCTCAGGTACGGGCTTACTTTCTCCCACCATGACTGTACTTCTTCGGCATATTCAGAGTAACTGTCGATCCAGCTTATTGCCGGATAATGCCTTGCGTTGGCAAGGTCGCGATCCAAAGCCCAAAAACAGCGGATAAATCGTTTTGTGTGTTGCGTTACAGGCTCGGAAAAATCGCCGCCCGGAGGAGAAACGGCCCCGATTATGGAGATAGAGCCTTCCTCTCCGCAGAGGGCTCGGACACGGCCTGCCCGCTCGTAGAACTCGGCAAGTCTTGTGGGAAGATAGGCGGGGAAACCTTCTTCGGCCGGCATCTCTTCCATGCGGCCTGAAAGTTCACGTAACGCTTCGGCCCAGCGGCTTGTCGAATCCGCCATGATAGCAACGTGGTAGCCCATATCACGGTAAAATTCCGCAAGCGTTACGCCTGTGTATATTGAAACTTCACGCGCCGCTACAGGCATGTTTGAAGTATTCGCGATTAACAGGGTTCTTTCCATAAGGCTGCGTCCTGTGCGAGGGTCCTGAAGTTCGGGGAACTCGGTAAGTACGTCCGTCATTTCATTGCCGCGTTCTCCGCAGCCGATGTAGATAATTACATTAGCGTCGCACCATTTGGCCACGGCATGCTGGGTCATGGTTTTACCGGTTCCGAAGCCGCCGGGAATTGCCGCCGCTCCTCCTTTGGATAGGGGGAAAAAAACGTCAATGACTCGTCTGCCCGTAACCAAAGGCTCATCGGGCGCAAAGCGTTCCATTATGGGACGGGGCTGGCGTACAGGCCACCACTGGGCGATGGGAATTTCAACCCCCATGCTGGTTTTAGCTGCCGTTTCGGAGATCGTGTAATCACCTTCGGCAGTTAGCTGCGTAATATCGCCTGACTTAATATTCGGCGGAACCATTATTTTACATGTAATGCTTTCAGTTTCTTTTACAGTGCCAAGTATCATTCCAGCGGCGGCGGGAACCTTTTCGCCTGCGGCAAGTTTTGCGGCGACTTGCGGATCGGGAACAAAATGCCACTTTTTCTCCGGATCAAGAGGATTTCCTCTGCCGCCCGGAGTCATAAAAGCTCCGTCTTTTTCAAAAAGTTTTTCAAGCGGACGCTGAATACCGTCGTAAATTGTTCCCATTAAACCCGGGCCAAGAAGGACTGATAAAGGGCGGCCTGTAGACCATGCAGGGCTTCCGGCTTTTAAACCTGTGTTATCTTCATAAACCTGAATGACAGCTTCATCGCCTTCAAGGCGGACAATTTCGCCGATTATCCGTTTTTCCCCGACNTCAACAAGATCAAAAAGCCCNGCGCTTCCCAAACCGGAAGCCCNNATTATNGGGCCGGAAATTCGCCTTATTCGTCCTTCAAGCATTATTACGCTCCTTCCATAAAGGCATTTCCGACAAGAGCTTCAACGAGTTCTATACGTTTTTCCTGAAGGAGTAAATCTACGGTCTTTTGTAATGAGGCTATTATTCGTATATCTCCGGTTTCAAGAGTTATTGACGGGAGGCCGTCGGAGAAAGATTCTTCTATACTGTAATCTGTCCAATTTTTTGAAGTTGAACCGCTTGCGTTTTTTATTACNTGTTCAGCCTCTTTNCGATCCAGAGCATTGTAAAACACACGTTTTTTGGNTGAATCGGCAAATTCGGCGCAAACAGCCAGCCGNTTGGTAAGCTCGTTTGTGAGAATCTCCATAATCCGCTGACGGCTTAAACTCTCATACCATGCTTTTACAGAGGATTGCAGTATGTTTTCGATTTTCTCAGCTTTAGTACGGAGCTTATCGACCGGAAGCCGCGCCATTATATTTACGGACGCTTCTTCACGCTGGCTGTTATATTTTCTTTCCAGTTCGTTAATCGCTTCACGGGTTTTATTTTCCCATTCCGAGGTTTTTGCGCTTATTGTGTCATCGGCAGTTTTCAGGGTACGCATGGCTTTTTTCCTTGCGTCCTCTAAAATCTCCCGATCAAGTATTTCTGTAGAATTC
>WRGH01000197.1 GCA_009787285.1 Brevinematales bacterium | reverse complement strand
CCGCCGTAAGAGATAGATATTATTAATTGATACTTTTAGATTTTCATGGTATTTTTCCTTCAGAGGCAAATTGTAATGCAGGTCTTTCTGCACCATAAAGCGAAGAAGTATTTTGACCGCTTAAATTGGGTTGACAAAGAACCTGCAAGCCCGAAGGAATGCGCAAAAGTTGAAAGGCGTGTCCGTGAATACCATAAAAATCCGCAAACTTTTGTGCCGTTAAAAAGCATATAGTAGGTTTTAGCGCCAATTGCACATAAACCTCATTTCCTATACAATGAAAATATGGCGGACAGGGAATTTACCGTACTCGATCTTATCGATCTTGACCTTAAAGAACACAATTCCCTAAATTTACGCTGTATTGGCGGCAGAATGGGTTTAAGCAGGGCAATTGCAATTCCCGATTTGAACCGTCCAATGGGCGCTATCATGGGCTTTTTTGAAGATTTTGCCAATCAAAGAATTCAGCTTTTTGGACGGGGCGAAGCCGCATATTTACGCAAGCTGGAAAGCGAAGGCAAAACGGACGTAATTGAGCAAATGTTCAGTTATGATATACCTTGCTGTATTTTCACCCATAATTTAAACCCGCACAGGGCATTTTCTGATATTGCCGAGAAAGCCCATTGTCCCATACTTCAGACGGAGCTTGGCTCTGCGGATTTTTCCGCCAGAATAATGCGCATACTTTCCAGAATTTTCTCTCCGCGCCAGATTGTTCACGGCGTACTCGTAGAAGTCTACGGTCTTGGCATCCTTATTCAAGGTGAATCCGGCGTAGGCAAGAGTGAAACAGCCCTTGAACTGATATACCGGGGGCACAGGCTGGTAGCCGATGATGTTGTGGAAATAAACTGNATATACGGAAACACATTAATGGGAGCCGGCGCAAACAAAATTATCGGTCATCACATGGAAATTCGCGGACCGGGAATAGTCAATGTTACCCATCTTTTCGGAGTAAGAGCCATAAGGGATCGCAAGGAAGTTCAGCTTGTCGTAGAGCTTAAAGAATGGGATAATACGGCAAATTATGATCGGCTCGGCGCGGAGGATCAAACTATTGAACTTTTGGGAGTAAATATTCCAAAATTGTTAATACCTGTAAAGCCGGGGAGGAATATCCCAATCATAATAGAAACTGCCGCAATGAATGAAAGGCTTAAATCGATGGGGTATCATACCGCCAGAGAATTCAACAAGAATATCCTAAAGTGGATCGAAAGCGANACGACCCGTTCGGTATTCTTTGGTCAAGATGACATAATATAGGATATTTAAAAATGACTGAACAAACTATTATAGTAACAAACAGAGCGGGTATTCATGCAAGACCTTCGGCTATCCTTGTTCAGAAAACAAAGAATTTTAAATCGAACATATATATGGAAAAAAACAACGACCGTATTAACGCAAAATCTATTATGGGTATTATTACGCTTGGAGCGTCTTACGGCACGGAATTAAGGATAATAGCGGACGGAGAAGATGAAAAAGATGCAGTAGATACCATAGTAAGGCTCTTTGAGTCCAAATTTGAAGAAGAGTGAGATAATTTGAAAAAGAACAAAATACATCCCAAGCAGTCGTTCATTAAAGTGCGGGTTCTGATACTTATTTATGCGCTTCTTTGCATTCTTACTATCTTTTTTTCCAGAAGCTTTATTACTGAAATTTTCCAGAACGGAGAAGTACCGGACAATCTAAATCTGGTTGTTTTTTTTACTATTCCGGCGGCATTGATGATTCTACTGGGAGTTTCTGTTTTCTCCATGTTTGCGGATTTTATTGCGCGCCGGCCGGGGAGTAAATTCAACGCAAGGCTTCTTGCCTACTTTATTGTCGTTGTTATATTTTCCATATCGCCGGTTACATTGATAACAGGCGTTACCCTAAAAGAAATTGTCCGTTTTTGGCGCGACATTGACAGCGAATCATCAACCATTGCTGCCAACAACTTTATTGCGGATAATTATTCTCTTCATTGGGAAAATTTTAACGATATTTTAAGACAGAACGATTTTTCCCGTATCGGCGCTGCGCCGCCTGCGGCGCAGAATGCAACNCAAATTGCAGCGCAGAATTCGCGATTGCCTCAGAATATCGTATCCGTACAGGTGTTTTACCTTGCAAACGGCATCTGGGAAGAAAACTCATTTATCGGCGACGAACAGTTCCGTCTGCCTTCTCCTCCGTCTGCCGAAAGCGGGTTTCCGGCAAGGGAACTGCCGCGCGATCGGGAAACGATTCGTTATGTGCAAAGACCGTCTCCGAATATAAACCGCGTTATAAGTTACGGACTTGGCGGCGATTTTGACTGGGGAAGGGAGGTTCTTGATAACCAGATCAAACATTTTAAAACAATAAACCATTTAAGGGAAAATATCAGGCCGCTTTTAATTTTTTATTATGCGGTATTTTTCCTGCCTACCATACTTATGACGGTTATAATTGCCATTTCATTTACGCGCCGTATAACTCATCCGATTGTGGAGTTAACGGAAGCNACGCGCCGTGTCGCGGAAGGTAATTTTTCAATTCAGATACTGTCGCGCCGCAATGACGAACTTGGTCTTCTTATCCGTTCATTCAACGCTATGGTGCAGGANCTGGAGAAATCACGGGCTGCGCTTGTAAAAAGCGAAAAAATATCAATTTGGCAAAACATGGCGCAGCAGCTTGCGCATGAAATAAAAAATCCGCTTACTCCAATCAAGCTTTCCGCCGAACGTGTTTTGCGCAGGTGGCGCAATGAGCCTGAAAAAATCGGTGAAATACTGGAAAGCTCGATGATGGCTATCATACAGGAAACAGAAGGGCTGTCCACGCTCCTTA
>WRGH01000196.1 GCA_009787285.1 Brevinematales bacterium | reverse complement strand
GGGGACACTCCCCGAGCCGTTGGGGGTATTCCCCGTAAAGCTCGGATTTAAGTCCGCACAGCACGGCTCACAATCTGGGCAGTACGGCTCACGATCCGGGCAGTCGGGATCATGTTCCGGGCGGTACGGATCATGATCCGAAACATTTAAAAAAGGAGAAAAACAATGAGAAGAGGCTACATACCACGAAATGACAAGGAATTTGAGCTATTTTTCAGGAATATCACAGATTATGTCATTGACAACAACGCCCGCTGGGGGCACATCAAGCAGGACGACGTGGACGCTCTCGAACAGCAGTTTGACGAATGACCGCACAGTCTACATCGCCCTCTCATGGCAGAACGAACGCGGTCTAATCGGCCAGTGGTCTGAAATACAAAACGCTGTTATTCCGTGATAAAACATACGGTCGTGAAGTTTCATCGCAAGTGAAACTTCTACGCATTTTGCGTTCCGCAAAATACGAGTTGACCCCTATATATGGCAGTAGTATATTGGAAATATGGATGTTATCATCAAGTTCAGTGAATCTGCGTTTAAACATGGCGTAACAGAGGCTGACATTCGATGGGCTTTTGATAACAACTTGTACGATGAACAGTTGGACGAAAGTGATGGAGGCGGCGACATTGACAGTAAACACCTGTTAATCGGCTTTGATCGCAGCGCCAATCACCTTGAAATATTGTATAATGTAATTGATGAAGATACCCTGAAAGTGTTTCACGCCATGAGATGCAGGAATATCTTTTTATCTTTGATACATCATTAACAGGAGTAATATATGGCAGATTTAACCGAAGAAGAATACGACGCTTTGGACGAATACTACACTAAAAACCCGCCTAAAATAGACCCGACAAAAAAGGGAACAGGTTTTTTCACACGGCACAAGACGGCTCTTTCCGTAACCGTTGATGATCTTTCAGCGAAATGGCTGTTGACAAAAGCAATAGCCGACCACAAAACCCCCGCGGAAATTATCAGCGAAATGGTACGGGAGCGTATCGCCGCATCAGCATAGAACACAAATATGAATAAAATAAAAATAAATATTTTAANCAGCCAAAANACGGTTGAGTGCAATTACGGAACCAACGCATCGGAACTAATTGAATACTTTGGCATTGAAGAAGATAAAGTTGCGGCGGTAAAGGTAAACAATGAAATACGCCCTCTCGGCACTTCGCTCCTTGTCAATGCGGCTATAGAGCCGGTTCCTGTCGATTCACCTGAAGGAGCTATGGTCTACCGCAGAACACTGTCGTTTGTTCTTGCAATCGCGGCAAGGAATATATTTCCGCAGAGAGGAGTGTATGTAGGCCATTCGCTGGGTAACAGTTATTATTATACTTTCAGTTCGGGCGGAAAGCCGGAAGCTGCGGAAATTAAAAAGCTTGAAACTGAAATGCAGAATCTTGTCAAAGAAAACCTTCCCATTACTTTTAAGTACCTCGCTTATGAAGAAACCGTACAATTATTCAAGGAAAAAAAGCAGAAAGATACTGCCCTTCTTCTGGAACAGAGAAGCACTTCGCGTATTAAGGTAAATGAATGTCAGGGATATATTGATATCTATATTCAGCCGCTTCTTAAACGCACAGGACTGCTTCTTGCTTTTGAATTGATGCCGTATCAGGACGGTTTCCTTCTTCGCTTTCCGGCAATCGGCGGTAAAAATACTATTGAGCCTTTTGAAGACGAGCCGCATCTTTTTGACGTTTACAAAGATTATAAAAAATGGGGGCGCAATGTCGGAGTCAGGGTTGTGGGAGAGCTTAACTCTCTTGTTGCCGGAAAAACAATTCTTGATTATATCAGAATTGCGGAAGCGCATCAGGCGCGGAAAATATCCGACATAGCAAATAAAATTTACGAGAAGCGCGGCAACGTCAAACTTATTTTAATTGCCGGTCCGTCAAGTTCTGGAAAAACTACAAGCGCTAAAAAACTTTCAATCGAATTAATGGTACTTGGACTTAAACCTATAGCAATAAGCCTTGACGATTATTACAGAGGAGGAGATCAAACCCCGAAAGATGAAAAGGGAGAGCCTGACTATGAATGTCTTGAAGCTCTTGACGTACCGTATTTAAATGAACAGCTTCAGGCTTTGTACAGAGGCGAAGAAGTGACGCTTCCTCTTTATGATTTTAAAACCGGAACCAGAAAAGAAACGGGCGGAAAAAAGCTCCGGCTGGAAGAAAACAACATCCTGATTGTTGAGGGTATTCACGGACTCAACGACGCTCTTACGCATTCAATTNAACGCAGTTCAAAATTCAGAATTTATATTTCAGCGCTTACGCAGCTTAACCTTGACGATCACAACCGTATCCCNACAAGCGACAACAGGCTTTTAAGACGTATGGTCCGTGATTCCCAGTTCAGGGGAATGGATGCGGCGGGNACTATAAAAATGTGGCCCAAAGTGCAGGCAGGCGAGCGCAAGCATATTTTTCCCTTCCANAAAAATGCCGATACCGCGTTTAATTCCGCGCTTGACTATGAACTTGCAGTCCTTAAATATTATGCCGACCCGCTGTTAAGGGCGGTTAAACCCAGCAGAAGCGAATATTCGGAAGCTGTAAGGCTTTTAGCTTTCCTTGAAAATTTCACGCCTATTTTACCGCATTATGTGCCGGGAACAAGCATTTTACGTGAATTTATCGGAGACAGCGAGTTTAAGTATTAATAAAGCTGTGTCTCATAAATCCGGTGTCTTGACAAAAGAGAATTATTTCATAATCATTAAACAATGACAGCGGCAGCGGCCATAAAATCCTTGTTTGAGAATATAATATTTCTTTCAACTTTTACCAGTTTAATTATTGCTCAAATTATTAAAACGATAATTCATTTAATTACACATAAAGGCAACAGAATTCGGGA
>WRGH01000195.1 GCA_009787285.1 Brevinematales bacterium | reverse complement strand
GTGAAGGTAAGAAGCGCTCCGTGTTTTGCAAAAAATTACCACATAAATGCGCAATCGGGCGCTGAAGACAGGCGCAGCAAACATTCAAGCGATGAGGAACGGTACTACATGAGAGAGTACACTCCGGGAGATCGTTTTCGGGACATTAACTGGAAAAGTTCAGATAAAATTGACACCCTTATTACGCGAATATCTCCCGATAATCAGGAGAAAGTCAGTAAAATAGAAGTATACTTTCGCAATTACGGTCCCGCAAACAAAGTGTCATTGCAGGCTTTTTGGCTGCTGGACCGCGCAAAGGCGCGGCTTTCGCATTTTTTGCGTAACTTGCAGGAACAGCAGTCTTCGTATATTTTTCATGTCCGCGCCGCTCAGGGAAACTGGGTAATTGAAGACACAGAAGACCTTGACGCTTTTCTTGAAGAACTTGCAGGTCTGCCGTTTTCACCGCCGCGCAACGAGGAAATATCACATGCAAACGCGGGAGAGCTTTATGTATTTTCAACCGCCTGTGATGCGGGACTTTCCGGTTTTCTTCTTGCGTATAACCCGCGTCCNGTTTCGCTTTTTTTAGTTCAACCAACGGAAAAAAAAACTGCGGCGGTAACAGAACCGGAAAAATTATATATCAGCAGTTTTCCTGCAATGGGCTGCATACCGCTTCCCCAATGGTTTTCAGGCAGGAAGGTCAGACAGTTAGGCGCTCATGCTAACAGGGTAGAAATGATTTATGCGGAGACAAGATTGTGAGTAAACGCGCNNCTATACTTTTCATTCTGCGCTTATCTTTCTATTTCAGCGTACTAATGCTGATATTCATTCATCCAGGAATTTCAGTTTCNTTTGATCGTATAGGTATATTGCAATGGTTTATTATCATTCCTTTTGAAGCGTTTATTGCGTTTTTACCGGAAGGGAAACCGTTTTCAGGAAGCCGTACCAATATTTTGCATAACAGATTTCTCGTTGCGGGTTTTGCGCTGATTCTGCTTTCTGTGATGGCAGGAGGTTTCGGCGTTACGGCGCTTACGCCGTTTTTTGCCGGGTTTATAAGTTTTTTGCTTACCTTTTTATTGTTTCATTATCCGCGCTGGGCAAAACCCGCTGTAATAGAACCTTTCTTTATGGCGTGGGTATGTCTGCGCCTTCTTTCGCTTTCCAGATCGGGAGAGGACATTGCGGGGCAAAGCATGGCTTTAACCCAGTTCATTCTTGTCTGGACGGCGGCGGTTTTCTTGTTTCACAGTGTTGTAATTTACTTTTGCCTCTATCCGAATGGTTCAAAAGGAGCGGGAAAAGAAGGAACGGTTTTTTTCTTTTCATCTCTTGCAGTTCTTGTAATGGTTCTTGTTGTCCTGCCTCCCGACTTTGTCCGTAATACGGTAATTAAAAATTTAATTTCCGAACGAGTGCCGGAAAAATTCAAGGAAGAATCGGAGCGCGGCATACCCAAGGAAGCGGATGGCAGGAGAGAAGGCCGCAGAACAATTCCTCGGGATAAAAACGGCAATCAGCCGGAATTGCGCGGTATTTCCGAATATGAGTGGCAGAACAGGGGCAGAAACAGGGACGGAAAAGGCGGCTCAAAGGATAACCGTCAATACATGGTGATGATTGTAGCTTCAGATAACGAACCTGTGTATATGGGAGACGCATTCCGCGGAAAGCTTGATCCGGTAGAAGGATTTTTAGTGAGTCAGGAAGAGCCGATTAATCGAATTGTCAACCAGCGGTTTTTTGTTACATGGTTTAACAATGAGCCTGAGTTTGATATTGGCAGAAGAAAGCAGGAGGTTTTTGCTCTTTCAGTTACGCCGCAGAAATATCTGCCCTGGCGCCCTATTTCAATTGATCCGACAATTCTCAGCGAAAATTCAGGTCCCCTGCGTTATATTCATCAGGTTGTTTCCGATACTCATTTTGATAATCCAATCAAACTTGTTAATACGCCTTCGCGCAATTTCAGCGATCTTGAAAAATCTTNGCTGGNTCATTATCTTGANCTTCCGCTGGATAAAAACGATGAGAAAATTTTTTCACGTTGGCTTAATAGCGCTTTNGGAAACTGGCGGGAAAACCGGGAAGACATTATTAAGAACGACAAATATTTTTGGGAAATATTTTCTGAAAGAGCGGAAAACTTTGAACCTGTTAACGAATATCTGGAAAAAATAATTGCAATACTTTTTAATTTTTCCGAGTATCAGTANGATTTAAATCAGGGGAAAGATAGTTCAATTGCCGCTTTAAAAGAATTTCTTTTAGATACAAAAGAGGGAAACTGCGTTGAATTTTCCAATNCTCTTGCCATTCTCGGCAGGCTTGCCGGTATACCGTCCCGTGTTGTAACAGGCTATCTTGTTTCGGAGAGTCTGCAAACCAATGCGCATCTTAAAGGNATTGCTTCCCTTCGCGAGAAAATTCCNGTTCTGCAGCAATTTCCCTTCAATAATCTGTACATGGTAACTAATATTCACGCCCATTCATGGACACAGTTCTATATTCCCGATTACGGCTGGATTGACTTTGAATCGACACAATTTGCCATGCCGCCTTTAGGCGCCGGGGATTTTAATACGTGGGATGTTGTAATTCCGGTCTTGGATCAAAACAAGGTTTTTTCCAATGTGCGGAAATTTCCTTGGCGGGCAGTGTTAAAGGCTGCCGGTATTATGGCTGTTTTTGCGCTTGTCTGCGCCTACATTCTCAGGTACGGACGGGAAGCGATCTTATTTTTTTATGCGCGTAAAGGCGGCAGAAAAGGAGCGCGCTCGCTTTACCTGCTGCTCCTTGCCCGTCTTGCGGCTGACGGCAAGCCTGTAAAGCCAGCTTCAAAAACCGCTCTTGAATACGCCGAGTTATTCCCTGCCGGAACAGGCGCAAAGGAAAATTCCCATTTCAGAGAATTCGCTACCATTTATTCCGAACTGCGCTGGCGCGAATTTGCGGATAACGCGGAAATGGAAAAACGCTTCCTCCTTTTAAAAGATGAATACA
>WRGH01000194.1 GCA_009787285.1 Brevinematales bacterium | reverse complement strand
GCCGTTACCTGCGCGCCTGCGCCGGGTCCCTTTATAACCATCGGGAGTTTTGAATAACGTTCTGTGGTAATAACAACAATGTTGTCGCTGTCTACAAGAGACAGAAAGGGACTGCCGCTCCCTTCGCCGCGAAGTGAAAGTCCTGCTTTTCCGTTTTCAACAACCGCAACGTAGCGCAGTTTTTTGCCATTTGCGGCTTCCTGCGCGCGGCGTTTTTCAAAATAATCATCCGCTTTTTCAAGTTCTTGGAAAAAGGTATCAACGTCTTTTGCCTTTAAGCAGGCAGGCGGAAGAATCGGCTCAATTTTTACGTCGGAAAATTCAAGGGGAAGCCCNATCTCCCTTGCAAGGATCAGGGCCTTACGCGCCGCGTCCATCGCGTTCAGGTCGTCCCTTGGATCCGGCTCTGTGTAGCCCTTTGCCTTCGCTTCACGAACAAGAGCAGAGAANGGCTTTGAACCGTCAAAATTGTTAAAAATGAAACTTAAAGTCCCTGACGGAACGGCTTCTATCCTGACAATTTTATCGCCTGAAAGATAAAGATCGCGTATTGTCGAAATTACCGGAAGACCTGCTCCTACCGTTGTTTCATATAAATACGGAATGCCTCTTTCTCTTGAATATGAAATTAGTTTTTTATAATAGTCAAGTTTGCCGGAATTCGCTTTTTTATTCGGCGTAACAACAGGTATTGAATTTGAAAGAATCTTACCGTAGGATGCCGCAATATCATCGCTTGCTGTACAATCGCAAAAACAGCTATTGGGGAGGTTATACGAAATCATCTTTTCGATAAAATCAGAAATGACAAAGGGGACGGTTCCCTTTCCTCCTTCATTTACCAGATTTTTTGCTTTTTTGGGATCAAGCCCTTCCTGCGAAAAGATCATTCTGTCGTAATTAGCAGTTCCGATAAGATTTATTTTTATCATGTTCCTGTCAAGTTTTTCTTTTGTTTCCGCAATTTGATCCAGCAAGGTTCCTCCGATGTTTCCTGTGCCGACAAGAAAAAGGTTTACAGAGCGCGTTTGAGGAAAGAAGAAAGCGTCATGAATTGCGTTTAACGCCTTTGCCTCGTCATTCTTTGACACAACTGCCGAAATATTTGTTTCCGTAGCCCCCTGNGCAATAGCAACTATGTTTACCCCGTTGCGGCCAAGAGCGTGAAAAACCCTGCCTGAAATGCCGGAAGTGCTCTTCATTGCGGAACCTACCGCCGCAATAATCGAAAGGTCTTTTTCCACAACAGGATTCTCTATAAGGCCGTTTCGAATCTCATTTGCAAATTCTTCCNTTAATACCGATTCCGCCGGCTGCGCGTCTTCGGGCAGTATTGCAAAACAGATTGAATATTCGCTGGAACTCTGCGTAATCAGCATAACGTTGATCTTCTTGCGCGCAAGCGCGCCGAAAACGCGGGCTGAAAAACCAGCAACGCCGGCCATGCCCGACCCCTGTATGCTTACAAGAGCGGCGTTGTTTATCGAACTAATTCCCCTTACAGGATATTTCCCTTCCGGCGCATTTTTAGTTATTCTTGTTCCCGGACAATCAGGATTAAAAGTATTACGTATTATTATGGAAATGCCTTTTTCCAAAGCAGGTTTGATCGAAGACGGAAATATTACCCTTGCGCCAAAGTGGGAAATTTCAAGCGCCTCCGTATAGGATATTTCATCTATTCTGAAAGCGTTCTTTACCTGAGCAGGATCGGCTGTAAGGATACCGTCAACATCAGTCCAGATTTCAAGTTTTTTTACTCCGGCGGCGGCGGCAAAAACAGCCGCTGTTAAATCGGAGCCGTCCCTGCCTACAGTTGTAGTGTGTCCGTCCATAGTAGAGCCGATAAATCCGGTTACAACATGTATTGGTTTCTTGCTCTTTTTTAAAAAGCCCTGTATATTTTCTTCGGTTTCTTTTTTAAGTATTTGCGCCTTCCCGTAATCGTCATTTGTCTTTACAAGGTCCCGCGCGTCCAAAAATTCGGCTTCCATTCCATTAGCTGAAAAAATTTCAGCAATAAGGCTTGCGGAAAGCCTTTCGCCGAAACTCATTGCCAAATCCATGCTTCGCTGCGACAATTCTCCCAACAGGGAAATTCCGTCAAGAACCTGCGAAAGTTCGGCAATGTTTTTCTTTATTGCTTTTACCGCTTCTTTTTTTTCATTGCCTTTTAAAAATTTATCGGCGCACTCAATATGACGTTCCAAGAGAGCATTTAAAGATTGCGCATAAGGTTCGCCTTTGCAGGCCGAACGGGACATTTCTATAAGGGTATCTGTCACTCTTGAAAAAGCGGAAACTACCACAACCGGAACTTTTCCCGAATGTTCGCTGTTTTTCAAAATGCCGATAACTTGTTTAATCCCGTCATGGCTCCCGACAGAAGAACCGCCAAATTTGAGTACAAGCATAAAATTACTCCCTTATGTTGAATACTATCAATATTTTTTATATATTTATATTGATTTTTAATCAACATATCACATGATTACAAAAGTTTCTGAAGAAAAACGCCGTTATTTTGATTGGGCAGCCTCAGCGCCCGATATTGCCCTAATCCCGCCTGAGCCAGGTCTTTACGGGAATCCGTCGTCATTACACAGCGAAGGCCGCGCCGCTAAACTTGCACTTGAAGATGCCCGCCAAAGATGCGCGGCTGTTTTGAATGTTCCTGCTAATACTGTTTATTTTACTTCTGGCGGCACGGAATCCAACAGTATTGTGCTTTTCTCTACTTTAATGCGAAGAGGACAGGGAAGGATCATTGCTTCCGCCGCCGAACATTCTTCCGTCAGGGAAGCAATGGACACCTTGGATAAATTGGGAAAACCAACAGGCGTTATTGCGGTTGATTCGGAAGGCAGGGTAACTCCTGAAACTTTGTCAAAAGCGCTTGATAAATACAAAGATGTCCGGTTTGTTTCTATTATGGCGGTAAACAATGAAACAGGTTCCGTTACCGATATAGCCTCTCTTATGGACATTATTCGCAAACAAACTCCTCCTGTTCACTTTCACTGCGACAT
>WRGH01000193.1 GCA_009787285.1 Brevinematales bacterium | reverse complement strand
CAGGGACAGTATATTAAAACACTTTATGCTACGCGTTATACAGCTAACGGCGGCTGGAAACGCAGGGAATCTTCAATTCCAATGTGGGTGAAACAATCGGGACTGTCAAACATGACTTCCGCGCAGGTAGACGCTGTTTCGGGGGCCACTCCCAAAGCAGGTACATTAATCTATACATGGGACGGTACTGACAGCCGGGGCGCGGTTGCTCCTGCAGGAAACTATATTATCGTTCTTGAGGGAACCTTGCGCTGGGAGAATCAGGTTTATTATCGCGCCCCGATTCGTATTGGTCAGGGACCGGCAGCGGCAACAGTAAGCGTTGAGTATAAAGGAGATCCCGGCGATGATCGCGCGATGATTAGCGATGTGAAGGTTAGAACGTTGAGGTAGGGGAGAGTAGGGATAAAGTAAAATAAAAGTTGATATGGTAATCGCAAAAATATTATTGAAGCGTAGAAGAATGTAAAATTGTATATTAGGGGGACTTAATGCCAGATATTTTTGATTTTCATGAAAATGTTGTTGAAAATTTTGAGCAATTTTCCCGCAGTTTTACAACAATCAGAGCAAAAGATATAAGTGAGGTAGTTGATACCGAATATGCCAATAAACGGTATTGGCCGGCTCCGCTTATTCAAATAAATCCTAACTATGAAAAAGCGTCTACTATTGCCGACTTGGTTAAAGATAATACTCTTCATTCGGTTTGCGGCGAGGTATTTCGAGGTTTTCACCTTTATACTCACCAACAGGAAGCTCTGGCAATAGCCCAAAAAAAGGAATCATTTGTGGTTACTGCCGGAACAGGTTCCGGTAAAAGCCTTGCTTTTTTTCTGCCAATAATCGACTCAATCATACGAGCTAAAGAAAATGATCCATCTCCAAGAACAAGAGCAATTATTATCTACCCTATGAATGCCCTTGCAAATAGTCAAATGGAAGAATTAAAAAAATATCTGGATAATTTTATCAAAAGTAATCCGGGAGAAAAGCACCCTTTTTCTTTTGCGCGTTATACCGGGCAGGAAGACAGCGAAGAACGAAAAATAATAGCGCAAAACTCACCTGACATTTTACTTACTAACTATATGATGATGGAACTTCTTCTGACAAGGTATAACGATGAAGATCGCGCTGTTATATCACATTGTAAAGGGCTTGAATACCTTGTCCTTGATGAACTCCATACCTACCGAGGCAGACAAGGTGGGGATGTAGCCTTATTGATCCGCCGTATAAAACTGCAATTTGAAACAAACAATCTTGTTTGTATTGGTACATCTGCTACTATGGCATCATCAAATGACAATGGCGGGATAGATGAAAAAACAGCGGCTGCCGATTTTGCCGGAAGTCTTTTTGAAGAAAAAATCCCTGTTTCCAATGTTATTTCAGAAAAACTGGAACGTGTGACTAATGTTAGTCTATCATTAAATGATATTTTACCGGCTTTGAATAACCGCATTCTTAATTCCGCAAATTTCAAACTTAATATAACTGAGTTGAAAGATGATCCATTAGCAGTATGGCTGGAATTGACTATGGGAATAAAGTATTCAGGAATCAAGGCGCCGGAAAGAGCCAAACCATTGTCAATAGAAAAAGCATCCGAGAAATTGGCACAAGCCGCAAATGTTCCAAAAGAAAAAGCAGAAGAAGTTTTAAAGAACTATTTGCTTGAATCACAAAATATAAAAGACGAAGATGATAAACAGCTTTTTCCTTTTAAACTGCACCAATTTATATCAGGTCCCGGAAAAGTACTTTGTACACTTGAACCTGTTAATTCTCGTTACATTACCCTGAATGCCCAACGTTATTCGCCAAAAAATACAAAAGCTTTACTCTATCCGGTTTATTTTTGCCGTGAGTGCGGACAGGAATTTATTCCGGTAGAAAACATTATTGGTAAATGGGAACCTCGTGAAATTGACAGTCCTATTCCCAAAGGCAGCGAAGATGAAATCGGATTCCTTGTTCCGGTTGAAGATACATTGAACTATCATGATGAACTTGAATATCTTCCTGACTTCTGGCTTGAAGATTTTCACGGGAACCAACACGTAAAAAAAGATTATCAAAAATATATTCCTAAACTCAGATATATTGACATATATGGCGACGAAAAAAGTGAAGAAAGAAAGAGTCCTTTTTATTATATACCGGGGAAAATTCGTTTCTGTCCCCATTGTTCGACAATCAANGAAACAAACGAAAAGGATAAAAATCATCTTTCTGGACTGTCAGGTGAAGGACGTTCTTCGGCAACCACAATGCTTACTTTAAATATTCTTGATAACCTTTTTATGGGTGATCATGACAAGAGAAAATTACTGGGATTTACCGATAACAGGCAGGATGCCGCCCTACAATCGGGACATTTTAATGACTTTGTTTTTCTTTTGACCATTCGAGGCGGTCTTCTTGCCGCTCTTGAAAAATCAAAAGGTATTCTTCATGAGTCTGATATAAGTGAATTTGTATTTAACGCAATAGGTTTTAATAATGATACTTACGAAATTAACGCTGAATATCTTAAAAATCCTGATATTAAAGGAAATCAAAAAACAGACGCGCAAAGCACGTTGAGGTTTATTCTTGGATACCGCCTCTTACGGGATATTCGAAANGGCTGGCGTTATAATAATCCGTCTTTGGAAGCGTTAGAATTAATAAAAATTGAATATAAAGATTTAAGTAAATATCTTGAGANCGACAATAGCGGATTATTACCTGAAATATCAAATCTNCCACAATCAAAAAAACTGGAATTATTTATACTGGTCTTTGATGAAATGAAAAAAAACCTTTGCATCTCATCGCGCTTTTTATCNCGTTTTGAACAGGAAAANTTCAGGAACATGTCCAAAAACACCCTTATTGAACCTTGGGCGTTTTCAGAAGACGAAATACTTGCTACAACCACCTATTTAACAACGAAAATCGAAGATGACTGGCATGGAAGACAAGGTGAAATTATAAACGCAGGACCTAAATCAAGAATCGTACGGTTAATCAAGCGAAAGCTTTTCTGGAAAGGTACTGAGTTTGAAAATGCAGAATGGAAAGGAGATAATTATACTTCCATTATAGAAAACATACTA
>WRGH01000192.1 GCA_009787285.1 Brevinematales bacterium | reverse complement strand
TGTTAATTATCAGCGTTTTTACGGCAGGTTTATTTTTTTCCTGCCAAAGGTCTTTAAATACGAAATTGCTGCATCTGGTTAACGAGGCGGTATTTGAAGTGATTCTGGAAAAACCTGCTGACGATCAGATCGTTTACGAAAAAGAGATTAACTGGGATCTTGTTCCTTTTATATAAGAACTGACAAATATAATTCCATTGGGACAGCTTTTGCCATTTCAAAAACAGAACTTATAACCGCCTTCCATGTGCTCGAACTGCTTGAAGATAATTATGATAAATACTTTATCAGGGATTCGCGGGGAAATGTTTACGAAGTAGATATGATTACGGGCGGTTCCAAAGAAAAGGATTATATTATTTTTACGGTAAAAGGGAAAACCTTCAGTAAATATTTCCGGTTTAAAAGAAACTTTAATATCGGAGACACTGTTTTTAGTATAGGCAACGCCCTTGGCGAAGGCATCGTAATACGGGACGGCCTTGTTTTAGGTACAATCCCTGACGAGTATTCGGGGACATGGAACCGGCTTAAAAGTTCAGCTACTATTAGTCCCGGAAATTCCGGCGGGCCTCTTGTAACTCCCGGCGGTAAAGTAATAGCCCTTATAACTTCGCATATTGATAATGTATTTTATTCGACTCCGGTGGATGCTATTCTGAGCGACGACCGTTCAGTTCTTTTGTACATGAAGAAAATGGGTTTTTTTCACTTTGTTTTGGCAAACAATTTGTACGATTTTTTTGAAACGCAGACTTCTCTGCCGGATACATATATTAACGTAAGAAAATTATTCAGGGAAGCCTATAACAAATATTATGATGATTCCATGTCCGCTCTTTTTGAGGAAGCTCCTGAATACCTTGGCGAAGAAAATAATGAGTATCTGCTTAACGGTTATTCCCGGCAGGGAAAGCAGGAAGTTACTTCTCTTTCATCAGGCGATCTGCAGGTAAGTTTTGTTAATCCTGACGATGACAAATGGAAACTTTTTGATCCAATAAAATATACATATGACCTTGGTGATGACGGCAAACTGTATTATGGTGATTGGATTTTTTATAAAATTATTAAACCGAAGTCTGTTTCTCTGGAAAAAATCTGTACTGATCCAAAGTATATTATGGATCTCATTCTTAAAAACCGGCGGACAGAAAGAGAAATATGGTGGGGTTATAAATACCGGATACTCTCTTACGGCGAACCGGCTTCTACGGGGCTTTTTAAGGATTCCCTCGGAAGAACGTGGATTACCGCAAATTGGAAAATCGGTTTTGATGATGAAGTATTGATTATGTATATCCTGCCGATGCCGGACGGTCCTTTAATTCTAACAACAAACCAGTACAGCGGTTCATTTTATGAATATGATTGGGATTTACGGAAATTATGCGATCATACTTTCCCGGTTTACGGAGCAAGTTTTGACGAATGGGATAATTTTTTTGCCCTTACCCAATATATCCCGGATTTCCTAAAAGATATGAGTTTTAAATGGAACAGCAAAGAACAGGCTTTTTCTTTAAACTGCGGATATATATCAATTAACGCGGACAAGCAGGTTTTTGATTGGAACAGCAAGTCCGAATTACTTCTGTATCCCCTCTGGTTTAAACAAGATGATAAACTGGAATTTGATGTTCTTAAAGTAACGCTGTACGTGGATCAAAGAAGAAAAGAAAATATCATTCTTTACCGGAATATTAAACCGGATCCAAAACTTGACGCATCTCTCATTAAAAACTGGAACAGCTTGAAATTGGGAAAATTCCCTTTCAATGGAAATCCTGTTATCTCAAATAAAGATAATACAGGTTTTATAGGTTCTGTCATAAAAACAAAACAGCCCAATCTTGATGTATTTTTTTCTTTATACCTTGAAATGGAAGAACCGCAAAGCGAAGAAGATATTAGCCGCAGATTTAACGCTTTCAGGAAAGGAGTTTCTATTGAGAAGTAAAGCGGGAAGTCGAATATGTTAAAAAATATCCTGTCATATTTGGAATCATCTTATTATTACAGCCTGTTTTTCTTGCGGGTCAGGTATTAAGCAACGAACAGGCGAACTCTCTTTTTTCCGCTCTAGACAGAATGTTTAACGATGAGCAGCTTCTTACCCCCCCGAATTGGTTATTAATTCCGCTCAACCTGCCGTATACAACGGCTATCATGTGGTAATTTTGGAAAGCAGAGAACCAAACGCTTTTTCCACTCATGGCGGACATATTTTTATAACAAAGGGATTAATAGACATTGTTCCTTGCGGTAATAATTTGTTCAATTGTCGTGTTTTGAAAGTTTATAGTCGGTATTTTCAATGTAGACCATAAGCGGCTTTCGTAATTCAACAATTTGTTCGTTTGTGTCACTTTTTGTAAGCACATAATGCCTTAATTTTACAAATGCCCGCATGATGTTTACCTCAATTGCACGTTCAGAATTTATTACACTTGAACCTCAACCGAGCCTGTAAGGCGAAGGTTCCCCTCTTGACAGCATTGAAACACCTTGTTCGGTAAAAACATAAGGCTTGTATTTTCTTGTGTCTTTTTTAAAGGTCACAATTTGTGACCTTAGATTTTTCCATTCTTCATCAGTCAATTGAAACATAAAATCGGACGGGAAACGCCTAATATTACGTTTTACAGCTTGATTTAATGATCGCAATTCAACTCCATACAAATCCGCAATGTCTCGGTCAAGCATGACTTTTTGCATTCGAATTTCATAAATTAACTTTTGGAGTTGTACTAATTTTTGAGTCATGTATTAGCCCAAAGACGCTTATCATTTTCATTTTCGTGTTCAATTTCTTCCTGCTGCATTTCCATAAAGCGTTCAAGGGTAAGTTTTGCTCCTTTTGCCTTTGCCAGTCCTAATAACGGGTTAACCCAATTACCTGTAACATGCGTTGTTTGTTCTTCTTCAGATATCAGCGTCAAAGCAGCTCGCGCTTTCCCCTCCGGTATTTGCGGTGGGATATCAAAATCCAAATGCAGTCTGTGGTCAGCCGGTATTGTTACCGTTTTTTCAATGGTCATGAGGTAAATATATCATGAAGAAGAATAAAGGACAAACATTTATAAAATTGATTTTCTTGTAAATTCCCTATTGCATTTTTTTATCAATTTTTGCTA
>WRGH01000191.1 GCA_009787285.1 Brevinematales bacterium | reverse complement strand
TGCGTCCTGCCCGTTATTCCCGAAGACGAAGAAATTTACAGATCAATTGCAGGAGAATTTGACTTTGTTTATTTTATAAACAAGGCAAAAGATATAAGCCGNGATTTAGATACGCTTACAAAAACCATGATCTATTTTTTCCTTGCCGCTTATTTTATTATTTCTGCNGTAATTTTTATTTTTTATCCACGGCGCGATATTCTTAAAATATGTTCCGTNCCATTTTTCCTTATATTTTCCTCTCTTGCCGTATTAACATTATCCAATATTCCTCTNGGATTCTTTTCAATTGCNGGATTAATTATGGTTTTCGGATTGGGNCTCGACTTTATTTTTTATATGACGGGAAATTTTAATCCAAACACAGGCGGNGCGCAATTTACAAAGCTTGCGGTAACATTGTCATTTTTAACAACGCTCCTTTCTTTCGGCGCGTTGGTTTTCAGCAATTTTACGCCGGTTTACATATTTGCTCTGACAGTTTCTTCAGGTTTAAGCGCCGCATTTTTTTCAGCGATGCTTTTATCAAACAAAAAAAGTTCAACAACCATGCGCTAAACGTTAAATTTGTATTGCTAGAGCAATAATAAACCCCATAGCATCAGGGTAAACCCCTGCCTGCCATGTAACATTTATGGTTTTCTGCGGGACAAGATTAGCCCTTTAGGGCGGTTTTATTGATTGGATAATATTTACTTTACANCTGCTTTCGTGTATATTATATACAAGAAATATTAATTTAGGAGCAAAAATGACCAAAGACAACAATTNACGTAAAACTATTCTTTTGGTTGACGATGATGAAATACAACTTTCAATCACTGAATCATCATTAAAAGAGGAATATGAAATTTTAATGGTAAAGTCAGGAAAAGAAGCTTTAGAACTTTTCGGGAAAAGCCAAATTGTTCCNGATTTAATACTGCTTGATATTCTAATGCCTGAGATGGACGGCTGGGTAGTATTCGATAAAATTAATGATATTGCGGCATTAAAATTCACTCCAATAATGTTTTTTACAACATTGGATGAGGAAAGCGCGAAAGAAAAAGCATATGAGATTGGAGCGTTTGATTTCATTACCAAACCCTGTGAACAGTCAGTTTTGTTAAACAGAATAAGAGACACATTACANAAAGCTGAATTGAAAAAAAANCAGTACGGCATTTAACAGGCCGGTAAACGCTTCGCCGCNCGTTGGGCGGTTTGTGGTTCAGCAGGGAAAGCTTTTATTTTCAATGTTTTTCTTTCTTTACCCCGAAAAATCTGTTAAAATTACAAAATGGAACTAATTATCCTAGCCTCCGGCTCCCCAAAACGGCGGGAATATTTTAAACTTATGGGGCTTCCGTTCAGTACTCTGCCGGCAGTAATTGACGAAAACCTGCCTTATCAAACAAACCCCTTAAAACTCACGGAAGAGCTTGCAGTAAAAAAAGTGCAAAAAGTAGTTGAAATGATGAAAAACCGTCTGCCCAAATGGATTTGCGGTGCGGATACGGTAGTTGCCACTGGAAGCAAAATCTTCGGCAANCCTGCCAATATCGAAGAAGCCGCGCAAATGCTGAATAAGCTCTCCGGCAAACAGCACAAGGTAATTACCTCTGTCGCTCTCTACAATGTGCGTGAAAATAAAATAGACTACAGAAGCGTAAGCTGTACCGTCAGTTTCGCCCCTCTTTCACAAGATGAAATAAAATGGTATCTAGGTACAAACGAATGGCAGGGAGCTGCGGGAGCCTACCGTATTCAGGGGCTTGCAGGCTGTTTTATCACCCAAGTAAAGGGCAGTCCCAGCGCGGTGGCAGGCTTGCCATTGCGTGAATTTTATGTCATGCTGAGAGACAACGGCTACCAATACGGCGCTTANTACGCCTTAAGGAAGCTGAATTTCCGCCGTTTTTTTNGAAACGGTGAGATATAGGGATGGAAGCGTTCAANAGAGAACGCGTGTTAGGAGGAAACTTTGGCTGTAGTAACGATGAAGAATCTCCTGGAATCGGGAGTACATTTCGGACATCAGGTAAAACGCTGGGATCCCAAGATGCAAAAGTACATCTTTGCGGAACGCAACGGCATTCACATTATCGATTTGCAAAAGACTATTCAGGCGATTAAAGACGCCTACGATATAGTGCGTAAAACTGTCGCCGCAGGAAAGACTGTACTGTTTATAGGCACTAAAAAACAGGCTCAGCAGGCTGTTCAGAAAGAAGCGGAAAGATGCGGAATGTTCTATGTAAATAACCGCTGGCTTGGCGGAATGNTGACCAATTTCGCAACAATTAAAAAATCGCTTCTGCGACTCAAAAAACTTGAAAANATGGAAATTGACGGGACTTTCGAAAATCTCACCAAAAAAGAAATTTCAAGTCTTGCAAAAGAACGAATTAAGCTTCAGAAAAACCTCGGCGGCATCAAAGAGATGAAGGANCTTCCCGGAATCTTATTTATCGTTGATACCCGCAAAGAAGCTATTGCGGTCGCCGAAGCCAGACGCATAGGCATTCCGATTGTCGCTGTCGTAGACACCAACTGTAATCCGGACGGTATCGACTACCCAATTCCCGGCAACGATGACGCAATCAGGGCTATTACCCTATTCACTCAGATTATTGCAAACGCTGTCGTGGAAGCAGATAACGAGGTCGGCCTTAAAATTATAGAGACNCTCGGCGATGAAGACGAAGACATGGAAAACCTTTTAAACAGCGATATTTCAATTAAAGAAGAAGACAAAGAAATCGACATCGAAAAATATACAACTGAGGAAGCTTACAAAGACGCAAAAGAAAAAGACTATGATGACGATGACGATGACACCCAGATTCAGGTTGATGTTGATAAAGTATACGAGTAATCGTTACAAATAATGAAGTTGCTCTAACGTAAGGAGAAAAAAATGGCTGAGATAAGCGCAGCGGATGTAAAAAAACTCCGGGATATTACCGGAGCGGGTCCAATGGAGTGTAAGAACGCCCTTGTAAGNACAGGCGGCGATTTTGCCAAAGCGGAAAAAATGCTTAAAGAAAAGGGACTTGCCGCTCTTGAAAAACGCGTNGGACGCGCGACTAACGAAGGCAAAATATTTATAAAAATAAACAATGACGGTTCGGCTGCCGCGCTGGTCGAGCTTTCGTCTGAAACAGACTTTGTCGCGAG
>WRGH01000190.1 GCA_009787285.1 Brevinematales bacterium | reverse complement strand
TTTTCAAGAGAGCGTATCAGAAAATTGATATTAACCCCGATTATTAATCCAAGCGTTATCCCGATAACCGCGCCGACAAGTCCTGTAAGAAGACTTCCCAAAAGAAAAATACTTGTAACGCCCTTAATTCCTGCGCCTGAAACTTTAAGGACGGCGATGTCCCTGTTACGCTCAAAAACAAGCATGCTTGTAGCTGAGGAAACATTTACGGCGGCGACTACTACAATCAAAGCCATTATAAACAATAAAAGCTGCCTTGTAGACTCGTAGGAACTGTACTGGGACTGTAAAAGATCTTTCCATGTATAAATACTGTATCCGCCGCCCAATTTATCATATATATCCCATATAAAAGTATCAGTTATATTATAAGGATCGTCAACTTTAACAATCAGACTTGCCGAGACCTGATCGGGAGAAAGAACGCGCATTCCGCCTTCCGTGTTTATTATGCACCATAACGCGTCAAGTTCGTTATAACCGCAGGACAATATGCCTTTAACCGTAAAAGAAGCGGATTTCGGCATAAGACGCCCGTTATCTGTATTTCTTACAGTCATCAGCCGCACCGTATCTCCAGCCTTTACTCCTATACCGGAAGCCAGCGTTTCACCTAATACGATGTCGCGGTCTGTTTCGGGTTTTTGCACTCCGTCAATTATTTTTAAAAATCTTACACTGTCTGGATCTTCCCAAAATGACGATTCAATCGAGCGTACGGTAACTCCCATTCTTCCCGTTTTTCCGGCAAGCACTCCCATTCCCCGCTGTTCAATCCATACTCCCTTTATTTTATCCAGTTCTTTTATTCTGCTTATGTTATTTTCTATTTCACCAAAACCCATTAAATCATATACTTGCAAATGCCCTGTTCCCAATTCAATGTATCGATCTGTAATTCCCCTAATCATTCCGTCCGCAACTATCAGTGTAACAATAATCGGAATAAGGCTGACTGCAATTCCTGCGGCGGCTCCTCTTAGGTAACGCCCTCCTTCATGAGCCCTGCCCCACAGATACCTGATTGCGATAAAAAAAGCGTACCTTCTTTTCAACTGTCTCTCTCTTCTTCCGGCAAAACAGGCGTTAACTGCCCGTTTTCGAGTAAAAGCTGTACGGAGGCTCTTGCGGCGACATTTTTATCATGGGTAACAACAATCAATGTCTTGCCCCTTTTTTGCGCGCCTTCATAGAGCAGTCGGGCGACAATCTCGCTGTTCTGCGGATCAAGATTCCCTGTAGGTTCATCGGCAAGAATTAGCGCGGGATCGTTTACCATAGAACGCGCCACAGCGACACGCTGGCGTTCTCCTCCAGAAAGCTGTGAAGGAAAATGCCCGCAGCGGTCGTCAAGTTTTACGTCAGCTAACAGAGACATTGCCGTATCCATTGCGTCTTTTTTCTTTATACCTGCGATATAGGCGGGAAGCATTACATTTTCTAAAGCGGTAAAATCTTTCAGCAAATAATGAAACTGAAAAATAAAACCAATGCGTTTAGACCTGTACACAGATAATTCTTTTTCTGAAAGCGAAGTTATTTCATCATTGCCGATTAAGACACTGCCTTCATCAGCGCGATCCAGCCCGCCTATGATATTAAGCAGAGTGCTTTTGCCGCTTCCGCTGCGTCCGCTGACTGCCGCCGACATTCCTTCATTAATCTCAAAGTTAACGCCTTTAAGAATATTAAGCGTTTCCGTTCCGGAAACATAATTTTTTACGATATTTGTTACCTTAAGAAGGATTTTGCTTTTATGTATTTCATTCATAACGCAGAATCTCCGCAGGCTGAATTTCTACAGTTTTTTGCGAGGCAAACCATGCCGCAGAAAGAGCGGATAAAAAACCAAACATAAAAATTATTATAACCTCATAAGGAATAATCCTTGACGGAATTTCCTTTATATAAAAAATAGCAGGCGAAAAAAAGGCAAAATCACCTGTTCTTCCGATTCCCAAAAAACCTGCCAAATAATTAATTACGCCGATAAATTCATTAACAATAATTTCTACTATAGAAAAAAACTGCTGTATGTTAAGCGCAATAATCATTCCAAAGCATAGCCCCAAAGAAGCGCCTGTTAAGCCTATAATCGCTCCGTCAAGCGCAAACACAAACCTGACCGCGCTTTTAGTCCCTCCTACAGCGCGAAGAAGCCCTATTTCCTCCCTCCTCTGCAATACAGACCTTCTCTGCGCCTGAAAAATATTGAGTCCTACCACTATAAAAATTAATCCTACAAGAATGAACATAAAAAGTTTTTCCGTTCTCAGCGCCCCGAAAAACGCTCGGTTATAATCCCTCCAGCTTGTTATCCTTATATTTTCAAATCCGCCTGCGGAGGAAATTTTTCTGTCCGCCTGTCCCATTACAAACCCGTCATGGAAACGGTTAGAAAGCTTTATTCCTATTTTTAAATCGCTTTCGTTTGCCAAAAAAGACGGGCTGTTTATATTTATAATCGCCCAGCTGCAGTCATATTCATAATAATCCGTTCTGAAAATTCCTGTAATTTCAAACGTATTAACAGCTGAGTCTTCATTTTCCGCCGATAAAATGCCTGAAATTGAAAAAACGGTAACTTCATCTCCGATTCCAAGCCCAAGCCTGCGGGCAAGCTCGGTTCCCAATAAAATGGATTTGTTATCGGAAATGTCAAAAAAACCTTCTTCAAATTCCAATTTGTCCTTCATTTTTTTGTCAATTTCCACTGTATTGTACTGAAGTCCCCTTACAATTACCGCCTGCTGCCATCTCCTTCCTCTTGCAAGAGCCTGAAATTCCTTAAACGGGACCGCCGTTTCCACCGATGGAATTGCAAGCATAAGTTCCTGAAGCTCGTCTGTTTTTTCCTGCGGGAAATTTTCCAAGCGCAGATGATATGAAGAAATTTCCAGAATACTCTCGATAAAACCAAGCTGGAACCCATTCATTACGGCAATAATAACTATCAGGGCAAGCACACCGGTCGCAATTCCAAGAACCGCCAAAACAGGCGAACTGCTCCGTCCCTTGAACATATACCGTGATGCGACAAACAGGACCCAGTCTTTTTTCAACGTTTATTGATCCTTGTTTCAGAAATTTTTCTGCCGTCTTTCCAAACAGCTCTAAGAACAACGGCATTATTGAAATAAAGGTCTTCAATATCCGTATTTCCTTCCGTGCGTACAACCCGTTCAAG
>WRGH01000189.1 GCA_009787285.1 Brevinematales bacterium | reverse complement strand
CGATCTCCTTCCTTGAATACATAATTGCCTTTTGGAATGAACGATTCTCCTTCTCTGCTTACAAGCAGCACAAGACCGCCCGCAGAAAGTTTGAACGTAGATATTGGCTTGTCAATTACAGGCGCATTACTGCCGATTTCAATTTCGATTAATTCAACATTGCCGTCTCCAAGCGAGCGGACTTCCTTTATGCCTCTTCCCATCAGTTTGGTAAGAATTGAATCTACCATAACATGCTGAATCGGAATAACTACATCCACTCCCAAATGCCGAGCCATTGCCGCATGACCGGAACCTGTAACAAGCGCAATCGTACGCGGAATGCCTCTGGACTTCATAAAAATGGAGGTGATTATATTCAATTCTTCGTTAACATTCGCGGTGATCAGACAGTCAAGGTTATCAAGTCCTTCTTCGTTTACAAAACTTTCATCGGAGATATCTTCGTTTAGAATCAAGGCGGAAGGAAAACGAACAGCAAGTTCCCTGCAAAGAGCGGAATTTTGTTCGATTATAGTAACACGGCGGCTTTTATTTTTAAAAATACGGGAGAACGCTGATAAAATAATACTTTTTTGCGGCTGGTTTAAATTTTTATCATCCTGATTAACTATGCTGTCTGCGTTCAACAACCCTTCCGCAATAAGCGAACCNATTTTTCCGCCGCCCGCAATTCCTATTTTGTTAATGGGTTTTTGATTATCTCCCGCAAGCTTGTAAATTTCAGGAAGGTTATTACTGGCAGCCANAATATGAACATGATCGCCGCTTTTTAACACAGTTGAACCTGAAGGAAGTATTACATCATCTCCGCGTTCNACAAGAGTAACAAGACTCTCATATTTTACCAGTTTGCTGTAATCAACAAGAGAAATCCCGTCCATGCCGCTGCCTGCTGAAATATCAATTGCTCCAAGTTCATAGGGGGTATCAGAAAATGAAAGAACAGCGCCGATAACGCCGTGTTCAATAGCTTTGATTATGGAACGCGCTACTTCAATACCGGGATGAATAAAATAATCAATATCCAAAACTTTTTTCCCGTTATCACCGCTTAAATGAATATAATCATCATTGCGTACTTTGGCTATCTTTATAAGTTTTCCCTCTTCCGTACAAAGCGAAGCCGCAATACCGCAGATAACCATGTTTATTTCATCGGAGCCCGTAACGCAGACAAGCGCATTTGCCGTTGATATTCCGGCATCCTGCAGAGCTTTAATGTTGTTTCCTCTGTCATTGATAACCATGCAATCAAGACGGTTTGAAACAGACCTTGCGCGGTCCTCGCTTGCTTCAATAATTGAGACATCGTGTTTTTCGTTAATTAAATATTTTGCCAATTGTGTGCCGGTATAACCGGCGCCGACTATAACGATACGCATTTTTAACTTAAACCGAAAACTGCTTTACTGCGAAAACAGTCATATCTTTCAATTCATCAATGTTTTTACGTTTTAAAACAGTCAGCTGGAAGATAGCGGATTCAACAAAACTGTACAGGTAATCGTCCGCTGTTTTAATATCGACTTCTTTCAACTCGCCTGTTTTAACGCCGTCCATTACCAGATTCGCAAGGATACGCCTGAACCTTACCGTTCTGCGGCGNAACCGCGTTTCAGGATCAACGCTGCTTTTTGTAAGATGCATNAGATAATCAAGCAAAACGGAAAGAAGCTGATGGTTTTTTTCCATCAAATTCATAATACCCAAAAGAATCCTGGTTATTTTTTCAACAATATTCAGAGAATTATCACCTTTAATTGTTTTAATATCTTCTTCAACACTGATTAAGAACTGCTTAATGCTGTATATAAATATTTCTCTTTTGTTCTTAAAGTAGAGATACAGTATTGTTCTTGTTATTCCGCACTGATCCGCAATTTTTTGAAAAGTAGTATCAGCAAATCCATCTTCCATAAAAACCACAAGGGCCTTTTCAAGGATTTCTTTCCGCCTTTTATCATGTTCAACCGCAATTGCCATTTCTTAAAATAGTAACCCATATTGAAAAAAATAGGAAGGTACGGAGCCGTTATTAATTTCGCGGCAGGCGTCAGCCTTTTTCCCGTAAAAACTTTCAAACCCGCTGTGATCGGTTATTACCGAAATTTTCCAGCCCGGAAAACGCTGTTCCAGACTGCCCATTTCACGGTAAATTTGTTCGGCAGTATCCTGATCCCCAAGTCTTTTACCGTAGGGCGGATTGGTTATTAAAAAACCAGCATCTGAAAAAGGAGAGGCCGTTTCCCTCATCGGGAGAACTTTCAAATCAATAACTGCCGACTTGTCCGCCGTACGGATTCCCCTTTGCGGAGATTTTCCTTCGGCAATGTCGCGCAGGCGGGCGGCGTTGGATTCGGCGATTGACACTGAGCGCAGGTCTTCATCGCTTCCGGCAATTCTAATGATACGGTTAAAATCTATCTTGCTTCTGAATTCTTCACGCACAGTCTGTTCAATTTTACTGTCGGCAATAGACATATCTTCAACAGCGAAATTTCTGCCAAGACCCGGAGACATATCCCAGGCATACATTGCCGCTTCAATAAGGATAGTGCCCGAACCGCAAAACGGATCATAAAGGGGGAATTTCCGTTTCCAGCCTGACAACAAAAGCAGTGAAGCTGCCGTTGTTTCCCTCAGCGGCGCGGCGCCGCCTTCGCTGCGGTAGCCTCTTTTGAAAAGCGGCTTGCCGCTTAAATCTACAAGCAGCGAAACCATGTCTTTTTCGACATACACCCGCGCTTCCGCAGTCTTAACAGGCGAACCCTGCGAAAATTCGGGAAGCCGGTTGATTTTGTATTTACCGCACAGGCGCTGCGCCGCCGCCTTGTGAACTATCGCTTGAATACTCGTTTCCGCTTTTAACTGCGATCTGTTGGTGCGAACCTTCGCTACTTTGAGACCCATGCCCTTGGGTACAATCCTCTCCCAGCTTGCGGCGGCGGCTCCTTCAAAAAGCGCATCAAAATCCGCCGCCTTAAAATTGGCAATTTCCAGCAGTACTCTGTCGGCGGCGCGAAGCCCTATCAATGCCCGGTACAGGCCTGTTATATCCGCCCTGAAACGCNCCCTGCCGTAAAGCGAATCGTCAACTTTCAGGTTTAGCTTTCGTAATTCATTTGAGACAACTTTTTCAGCGCCGACCGCGCATAGAGCAACGGCAGTTTCAGTTTTTTCCATTCGGGTATTATATCATCAGTTTATT
>WRGH01000188.1 GCA_009787285.1 Brevinematales bacterium | reverse complement strand
GGTTGAGGGTGTAAATATTGTTAAAAAAACACAGAAGCGCAGGAAACAACAGGACAGAGGCGGAATTTTAGAAGTGGAAGCAGCGTTACATTCGTCAAACTTAATGATTGTTTGTAAAAAATGCGGTCCAACCCGTATCGGATATAAGACAGACGGGACAGATAAGATAAGGGTTTGCAAAAAGTGCGGGGAGGCGTTGTAATGAGTAAAAATTATGTATCCCGGCTTAAAAAGATTTACACAGAGCAAATCGCTCCTGAGCTTTTTAAAGAGTTTAATTATAAATCAGTTATGCAAATTCCCAAGCTGGATAAGATTGTGGTAAGTATGGGTGTAGGTGAAGCGCTGCAGAATAAAAAACTTTTGGATGCGGCTATTGACACATTGACACAGATCACGGGACAAAAAGCCGTAAAAACAAAAGCTAAAAAGAGTATTGCAAATTTCAAGATAAGGGCGGGTCAGGAAATTGGCGCCAAAGTAACATTGCGCGGAACAATAATGTATGAATTCTTCGACAGGCTTGTTAATGCGGCTCTTCCCCGTGTAAAGGATTTTCATGGCATAAATCAGAACGCTTTTGACGGTCATGGAAATTATTCTCTTGGAATACAGGAACAGATTATTTTTCCTGAAATTGACTTTGACAAGATTGAAAAGGTATCCGGGTTAAATATCGTAATTGTTACAACGGCGCAAACAGATGCAGAAGCAAAGGCATTTCTTGCAAAATTCGGAATGCCTTTCAGAAAATAGGAGGTAAAATGGCACGAAAAGCGATGATTATTAAGGCGCAAAGAACGCCAAAATATAAAACGCGGAAAGTAAACCGCTGCAGGATCTGCGGAAGGCCGCGAGGCTTTTTGCGGAAATATGAAATGTGCCGCCTTTGCTTTAGAAAGCTGGCAAGCGAAGGGCTTATACCCGGCGTAACAAAATCCAGTTGGTAGGAGAACAGGATGAGCGTATCAGATCCGGTTGCGGACATGCTGACAAAGATACGAAATGCCGGCATGGCAAAGCATGAAAAAGTAGATATTCCCACCTCCAGACTGAAACTTGAAATAGTCAAGATTTTGAAGACGGAAGGGTATATCAGAAATTTTAAAAAGGCAAATCAGGAAGGCGGAAATGTAATCCGGGTTTTCCTGAAATATGACGATAATACAACCCCGATTATTCACGGTATTGAAAAGGTGTCAAAACCTGGACGGCGTGTATATATGGGATATAAAAATATGCCGAGGGTGTTTAACGGCTACGGAACCCTGATTGTTTCTACATCACAGGGTGTTACGACCGGAAAAAAAGCCGCGGAGAAAAAAGTCGGCGGTGAAGTTATATGCACCGTGTGGTAAGAGGTTTATAGAGGTTAATTATGTCCAGAATCGGAAAAATACCTGTTAAGGTTCCCGGCGGGGTTAAGGTTTCTTTTCAAAATGATGAGATAACCGTTGAAGGTCCGAAAGGAAAACTTANACAGAAATATCACCCAGTCATAAGTTTTGAAAATAAAGGCGGGGAAATTATTGTAAGCCGTAACAGTGATGAAAAACANATAAAAGCGTTTCACGGTTTGTATCGCTGCCTTCTTAATAATATGGTTACAGGTGTTTCTTCAGGTTTTAGCAAATCCCTTGTCATAACGGGAGTAGGTTACCGCGCTGAGGTGCAGGGTAAACTTCTTGCCATGAGTTTGGGATATTCAAATGATATTTATGTCGCTGTTCCGGAAGGAATTACGGTTGCTGTTGATCAGGCCGGAAAGATAACGATTAACGGAATTGATAAACATCAGGTAGGTGAGTTTGCCGCCCAGATTCGCAAGTTAAGAGTTCCGGAACCGTATAAAGGCAAGGGTATCCGTTATGAAAACGAAATTATCAAACGGAAAGTCGGAAAATCAGGCGTAAAATAGGATAAGAATATGTTACAAAAAATGCTGGAAAAAGACAGAAAACGGCTGAGAAGAAAGGTACACATTCGCAAGAGGCTGTTCGGGACTGCGGAACGACCGCGTATGACAATTACAAAGAGCAACCGCCGTATTTCAGTTCAGGTTATTGATGACAGCAAGGGACATACATTGGCTTCAGCTTCAACGCTGGAGAAAGAACTGCAAAATATCAAGGCGACTGTCGACGGNGCCGGGAAGTTAGGTGAAATAATGGGCAAACGCNTGCTGGAAAAAAACATAAAGACAGTTGTTTTTGATCGCAACGGATATTTATATCACGGAATTGTTAAGGCTTTGGCAGACGGAAGCCGGAAAGTGGGCATAGAGTTTTAGGGGGCATAATGGCAAAGACTGAAGATATTATAGAAGAAGACGGCGAAGTCGAAGTAGAATCCGCAGTTGAAGAAGAAGCTGTGGGAGAAATTCGCTCCGCAGGCAGGGAAGGCAGAGGCGAAGGCCGCCGAAGAGAGCGGGGACGCGATCGCGACAGGGAACATTCTGAAAAAGAATTTATAGAAAAACTTGTAAAACTTAACCGCACTGCCAAAGTTGTTAAAGGCGGACGCCGTTTTTCATTTTCAGCTCTCACTGTCATTGGAGACCGTAAGGGAAAAGTAGGTTATGGTTTCGGAAAGGCAAATGATGTTTCCGAAGCTATCCGCAAAAGCATAGACAAGGCAAAACGTAATATGATTCGCCTGCCTGTTAAAAACGGCACTATCCCTCATGAAGTAACAGGACTTTTCAAAGCGTCCCGTGTCTTGCTTAAACCCGCTTGTTCGGGAACCGGAATAATTGCCGGAGGAGCTGTACGCGCCATAATGGAAGCAGGCGGCGTTACCGATGTACTTTCAAAATCTATCGGCTCGTCCAGTCAATACAATGTAGTCAAGGCGACGTTTGATTGTATAAATAAAATGATGGATGCAAGGACTGTATCAAGAAACAGGGGAAAACCCCTGAATGAGCTGTGGGGGTAGCATGAAACAAGTTTCATGTTCGATTAAACTATGCGGTTATACAGCCGCATGGGGTAGAGGTTAATATGGCAAAGATAAAAATCAAGCTTGTCAGGAGTACTATAGGAGCTCTTCCCAAACAACGCGCTACGGTTCGTTCTCTTGGCCTTCGTAAAATTGGTTCAGCTGCCGTGCAGGAAGCAAGTCCTGCCATTATGGGAATGGTGAGAGCTGTTTCTCATTTAGTATCAGTAGAGGATGTTAAATAATGGCGCACGATTTTAATTTACACGCCCCTGTC
>WRGH01000187.1 GCA_009787285.1 Brevinematales bacterium | reverse complement strand
AATTAAATGGACATTGATGTGCGTCATGTTCATCGCCGCAAGCTGGACGGGAAGCCTTCCTACATGGCAGGCTTTTATTCCGCTGCCGTCAACAAGACACGGAACTTCAACGCAGGCTTCGGCAGGCAGATTTTCTATGCTTCCTCCGGTGTTTAAAACATTACCGCCTATTTTATATGTGTCATTCGTAACTATGGATTCCATTATGTAAGAGGCGTATTCATGCGACCTTGTATGCTCAAGAGTATCGGTCTTAACAAGATTTTCATATTCTGCCTGCCAGCCTTTAATCTGCTCAATACAGCGCTGGGGATATTCATCAAGAGGGATATTAAAATCGCCGATCAACTGCGGGTATTTACTCTTGATATAAAACGGATTGTACTCAGCGTTGTGTTCGCTGGACTCGGTACAGTAAAACCTAAGTTTATCGATATAATCAAAACGCACCATATCGTTGTGTTTTTCCGATGCATTTTTTTCTTTCGCCCTTTTACGGATTTCAGGGTACAGATCAACATTGTTCTTGTCATAAATGTTCAGGAGCCAGCCCATGTGATTGATTCCTGCGATCAATTCCCGCCTGCCTTCCATTTTATCTTCCATGCCGAGTTCTTTAAGCAGCCAGTATGAACAACCCTGAACGCTGTGGCAAAGCCCTACTGTCTTAACGCTTGTATAGCGCTGAATAAAGCCTGTCAGCATAGACATTGGATTAGTGTAATTTAAAAGCCATACATCGGGACAGACTTTTTCCATAATGCGGGCAAATTGCTCCATAACAGGAATTGTCCGTAAAGCGCGCATTATGCCGCCAATTCCAAGCGTATCGCCTATGGTTTGACGTAATCCGTATTTTTTGGGAATTTCAAAATCGGCGATTGTCGCAGGATCGTACCCGCCGACCTGAATTGCATTTACGGCAAAATTAGCGCCTGTCAGCGCTTTTTCAAGGTTATTTACACCTGCATAGCAGGAAATCTTTGAATAACTACCCTTCCCCTTGTTTATAGCGGAGATAATTTTTTCACTTTCCCGAAGGCGTTTTTCATCAATATCGTAAAGGGCAATTTCACATTCCCTAAGCGCCTCGCTTGACATACAGTCGCCAAGCAGATTACGGGCAAAAACGGTACTTCCCGCTCCAAGAAAAGTTATTTTCAAAATACCGCCTCCAGTATTTTCGAGGTATTGATAATATAATATAATTCATTGATAATTACAACAAGAAAGGCCTTTATCGGCTTAGGTTTACTTTATGGAAGAACTGAATTCTACAGAAATACTTGATCGGGAGATTCTGGAAGACGCAAGGAAAAAAGCCGCGCGTATCCTGAAAACTGCCGATGACACAATAAACGCAAAAACCTCGGAATGGGAAAAGAAAACCCAAGAAGCAATTGTCGAACTTGAAAAAAAATACAACGGTCAGCGGGAAGAAGCGTCTGTAAATATCATGGCGCGGCTTCCGGTCGACAAGCTTCGTAATAAAGCTGAAAAAATCGAAAACATACTGCAATCCTCTGTAAAAGCATGGTATGAAGGTTTAAGCCGTCAGCGGATTATAGAGATTCTCACAGACGAGCTTGTCAAACGGCTGACCGTTTGCGCCGAATTTGCCGATTCAACCAAAAAACGTGTGTTTTACAATGNTCTTGATCGCAAAGAGGCTGAACAGTTAATAAAAAACGCAAGCGGTTTAACTTCTAAAAATTGGACAGATTACAGTATTGAAGAATCTTTCTCCGATGGTCTCCCCTCAATAACTCTTGAAACCGATGATATACGAATAATAGCCTCATTACAAAAAACCGTAGATTTACTCCTTCAGGAAAAACGTATAGAACTCGTTGAAGCTCTTGTCGGAAATGCCTTTATGGAAGGAGCGTGATAATGCTTGAAGGACGAATAAGGCGAATTTCCGGTCCGATAATACGGGCTTCCGGTTTGGGAAGCGCGGGGCTCTTTGATCTTGTTGAAGTCGGAGAAAAACGGATAATCGGCGAAATTGTCCGCCTTGAAGGTGATGAAGCTGTCATTCAGGTTTATGAAGATAACACCGGTTTAAAAGCCGGAAGCCCTGCATGGTCTACAGGCCGCCCGTTATCAGTCCTTCTTGGTCCGGGTTTAATGGGAACAATTTACGACGGCATTCAGCGTCCGCTTGAAAAACTTTTTGAAAAAGACGGAGCTTTTATGACTCCGGGCGGCAGAGGAAATCCTCTTGATCCGGAGAAAAAGTGGCATTTTGTTCCCGACCCGCAAGTCGCAGCAAAACTTGCCGCCGGTGAAAAGGTTCCCGCCTCCGCCGGAATGATACTTGGCACTGTAAAAGAAACTGAAAGTATTACATGTAAAATAATGGTTCCGCCTAATATTAAGTCGGGCGATATTACGCAACTAACTGCCGAAGGCGATTACACGATCTCCGAAACGGCGGCTAAAACCGGCATGGGGATTGAAATCCCCATTGCCCAGTGGTGGCCTGTACGCCTGCCACGCCCTATAATGGAACGCTTTGCGCCCGACGAGCCTTTGGTTACAGGCAGACGAGTCATTGACGTTTTCTTCCCCCTGTCCAAAGGAGGAGCGGCGGCAATTCCCGGCGGCTTCGGAACCGGTAAAACGATGACCCAGCACGCCGTTGCCAAATGGTGCGACGCTAATGTAATTATTTACATAGGCTGCGGAGAGCGCGGCAATGAAATGACGGACGTACTTACCGAGTTTCCCGAACTTCAGGACCCGCGCACAGGGCGCAGCCTTATGGAAAGAACCCTGTTAATAGCAAATACTTCAAACATGCCTGTGGCCGCGCGTGAAGTTTCAATATACACAGGCGTAACGCTTGCGGAATTTTACCGAGACATGGGATACCACGTTGCTATAATGGCGGACTCAACAAGCCGCTGGGCCGAAGCGTTACGTGAACTTTCAGGCCGCATGGAAGAGATGCCTGCCGAAGAAGGATTCCCCGCCTATCTTCCCACAAGACTTGCCGAGTTCTACGAGCGGGCAGGCCGTGTCCGGGCCCTATGCGGAGAGGAAGGCTCTATCTCCATAATCGGGGCGGTTTCTCCTCCGGGCGGCGATTTTTCCGAGCCTGTTACGCAGCACACAAAACGATTTATCCGCTGTTTCTGGGCTTTGGACCGAGACCTTGCCAACGCAAGGCATTATCCTGCAATAAGCTGGATCGACAGTTACTCTGAATATGCCGAAGAAGTACAGTCATGGTGGGAGAAAGTAAGCCCGTACCTGAGCGAAGTCCGCAGAAAAAGCAT
>WRGH01000186.1 GCA_009787285.1 Brevinematales bacterium | reverse complement strand
CTTCCATATAAAAAAGCATTTTTGCAGGGCTAAAGTTTACTTTAGCCCGAAAAAATGCAAGACTTGTGAGACAACTAACCAAGTTGTCGAACAAGTCTAATGCTTCAAATGCTGACCGGACATATTAAAATAATGTCCGGCTTTTTCAGCTTTTTCTATAGGCCTTCGTGCGTTTCTTCGCTCCCATACCAATCAAGTTTACGTGTAACAAACATAACCAGCCCGACTACCGCAAACGCTCCTATTGACCCGATAAGCAGAGCGTAGGATTCGGCGTTCAGTACCGAATACAGAAGCACATACGAAATCGCCACAACCAGACCCATGTACCAGCTTTTGTTCCATGACGGCAGAAGCGAGCGGGAATACAGCGTAATCATTGCCGACACTCCGATTGCCGCCAGAGTATAGGCAAGCCAGAACGACATCTGTTCCGAAAGCGAGAGCAGGAGCAGATAAAAAATAATATTAGCAATTCCAGAAAGCAGATACGGTACGGGATGAATCCGTATTTTGGCAAACATCTCAAGCAAAAACAAAGTTAAAAACGGAACTATTAAAAAGAGAACAGCGTATTTTATAGCTCTGGTATTAAGCGCGTAGGCATTAATAGCGCGGAAAAAATTTACACCGAACATTGAACTCGTATAATCATAGGTTTCATTACCTTCAATTTTCCAAAACAGGGGAATATCACGGCTCAAGTAGCTGATGTCCCAAACCGCATCAAAACCGGAATCTGTGATGGTTGAATTGCCGGGAAGAAAAGAACCCTGAAAAGACGGCGAAGCCCAGTCTGCGGAAATTTCAACATGGGTATCCTGCCCTACCGGCATAAAACGCGCCAGTTGTCCGCCCTGTATGGCGATAGTAATCTCAAATTTCGATGCCGTGTTAAAATCAGGGATGCTTGAGTGAATACCGCCGTTCAGACGATGCAAATATGCTTCTACATCATAATCATATTTACTGATGCCGGAAGAAAAATTAATCCACTGGTTTCCCGGCTGAAAAAACAGCTCGCGGTTATTCCAAAACGCCTGTTCGATTCTTCTGATTCCTTTCTGGCTTGAAAGCGCTATAACCAGTTCCGCTTGCGCAAAGATAAGCTCCTCGTTAGGTGATAATGAAGCCAGCGCCATGTCAGGATTGAATGTACCGGAAAGCGAAAGTTCGCTTGAGAAAAGCGGCACTGAAAAAATTCCCCGCTTGCGTATTTCTGTTTTAAAATCTGTCTTGATATTGAGTTTCTGAGGCGTTATCACAAAGTTAAAAGAATGTTTAACCTGTTCAATTTTTTCACCGGAAGATTCCGTTTTGGTACGGACTTCATCCGTCCTAACGCCGGGAATCACTATGAACGGTCCGGCTTCCAGCAGATGGCTGCCCCATGCTTTCATGATTTCCTCTTCGGCGGAATTCGCCGTCCATTTACGTTCATCTATCATACCCCGAATCATCGCCAGCGGAATGAGCATCAACAATACCAAAACTATTAAAAGTAAAATCTTAAAAGTGTACCCTTTACTGATTTTTTTGAAATACGGTTTTTTATTTGTTTCCATTGTTGTTCTCCTCCATAATCAATATAACGGAAAATAACGGTAATAAACAGACCCGGTTTCAAATAAAAACCTTAACGGCTGCAAGCGTGTATAGCGTCAGTATGAGCAATTTATAATTTAAATATCCTAAATATTTTTATTAATATTGACAAAACCATATTTATGATATATAAATTATTTATTGAGATTAATATGAAAAGAAAAACAATATTAATTGTTTTATTAACTTTTTGGATAAATTTTGTTTTTACGCAGGAAAATAATATAGGCGGAATAATCTACGGTCAAAATTATGCATTTATTGTTACAGCTCCTGTTGGTTGGATTATGGATTCAGAATCATTATCACGGCAGGGTATTTTTGGATTATTTTATGAGGAAGGTAAAATATTCGGCGCTCAAAATAATACTCCGATAATTTATATAGTTACATTTACTTTAAATAATTCATCAGATGATGAATTAATAAAATTTGCTCAAGAAGATATTAACGGATATATAATGAATGGAGCAAAAACGGAGAGAATAGACAAGCGATATAAGAAATCTGATACATTATATTTAACATATAATGTTAATTTACCAAATGGCAGATTTGAAACATTTGTTTTTACTCGATATAATAATAATTGTTTAATAATAATTCTAAATGCGAATAATAATGCTCAGCGAAATGAATTATTACCTAAGTTAGAAGAAGTAATAAATAGTATATCATTTATGGATAAAAATTAAACATACAGTCTTAACGTTATGTGCAATGCGCACAAATACGGAAAACATATAAAAATAAAATTGACAATAAATTTATTATGTTATAAAGTAATATAATATGAATAATATTCTTGAAGTAAATAATCTAAGTAAAATATTTAAAAGTTTTACAGTAGACTCAATTTCTTTCAATTTGCCTGCCGGAGCTATAATGGGTTTTGTCGGACAAAATGGAGCCGGAAAAACCACCACAATTCGCTTGATTTTGAATATGTTAAAAAGAAATAGCGGTGAAATTAAAGTATTTGGGCTGGATAATATTAGTAATGAAATGGAAATCAAACAAAATTTAGGAATAATATTTGACGATCTTTTCTTTATAGAAATGTGGAAAATTAAAGACGTAGAAGATGCAATAAGGAAATTTTATAAATTGTGGGACAGTAAATTATACAGGCAATATTTGGATAAGTTTAATCTTTCTTTTAATAAAAAAATAAAAGAGTTATCAAGAGGAATGAAAATTAAATTGATGCTTGCTGCGGCAATGTCCCATAATGCCAAACTTCTTATTCTTGATGAACCAACCAGCGGCCTTGACCCCGTTGCAAGGAATGAACTTTTGGATATTTTCAAGGAATATATAGCCAATGGGGAGAGGAGCATTTTATTTTCCACTCATATTACATCTGATTTNGAAAAAGCTGCTGATTATATTACGCTAATTGATCGCGGGAAACTGTTTTATTCCGGTAAAACAAGCGACCTTATAAATAATTATTTTGTGGTAAGGGGAAGCCCTGATATTTTATCTGCTGAATTAAAAAATAATATTATAGGATTAACAATAAATCAATCAGTATTTGCCGGTATGATTAAATCCTCCGTGTTGCAGGATATTCCTAAAGAGATTGTAAACGGAATACCAACCATTGATGAAATACTTATTTATATTAGTAAAGGAATATATAAATATGAATAGCATATTTCAGGTTTTAAAGTTAGATTATTTTAC
>WRGH01000185.1 GCA_009787285.1 Brevinematales bacterium | reverse complement strand
GCGCGCTGCTGCGGTGTCGGCTCGCTCTCCGCGCCGAAAAGACCCGCTTCTTTTGCAAAAGGCAGGCAGAGGGAAGCAAGCTCATCATCGCTTTTCATTCTTATGTACTGGCCGTTGTACCATTCCAGTTTTTTATAATCAAAAACCGCAGGCGCTTTATTCAGTTTTTCAAGACTGAAACGCGTCGCAAGTTCGTCCAATGTGTAGATGTCTTTTCCTTCTTCGTAAGATGCGCCGAGGAGGGCGACATAGTTAATCAGCGCTTCGGGAAGATCCCCCTGCCTGCGGAATTCGTCAATACTTGTCGCGCCGTGCCGTTTTGAAAGTTTTTTCCCGTCCTGCCCCATCACCATCGGAAGGTGGCAGAATTCAGGAGGCGTCCAACCGAAACTTTCGTACATGATCACATGGAGCGGGGTTGAGGAAAGCCATTCTTGGGCGCGAAGCACGTGGCTTATTTCCATTAAATGATCGTCAACTACATTTGCAAGATGATAGGTAGGAAAACCGTCCGATTTTAAAAGCACGGGATCGGGGTTCACATCGTCATTCTTCCATTCAATATCGCCGAGCAGGTGATCGAAAAAGCGGGTTGTTTCGCCAAGCGGGATTTTCAGTCTGACAGTGCAGGCTTCGCCTGCGGCGGCTCTTTTTGCCGCTTCCTGCGGATCAATTGCGCGGCAACGGCGGTCGTAGCCTGTTTCAGAAGAATGGGCGGCTTCCCGTTCCTGCCTGACTTTTTCTATCCTCTCCGCCGTGCAGAAACAATAATAAGCCTGCCCTTTATCAAGCAGTTCCTGCGCGTATTTTTTGTATAAGCCGCCGCGCTCCGACTGAATATACGGGGCAAATGCGCCTCCGGTATCAGGACCTTCGTCCCACTTTACACCCAGCCATTTAAATGTATCGTAAAGGTTTTGCACATAACAATCTTCGGAGCGGGTACGGTCGGTATCTTCCAGCCGAAGGATAAATTTCCCTCCTTCGGAACGGGCGAAAAGATAATTGAAAAGCGCTGTTCTTATTCCGCCGATATGCTGAAGACCCGTGGGAGAAGGGGCGTAGCGGTCTCGTATATTCATGGATTTTAATATATCCTATGAATAAAAGGAGTACAACATGGCAAAAGAAAAAAGCAAAGGGCAGGAACTGGCGGACAAATTATTTTTCAATCTGAAAAACTGCTGGGAAGATATTGATGAAAAAACTGAAAAGGAAACGGAAGAATTTGCGCAAAGCTACAAAAAATTTTTGGATAGGGGAAAGACCGAGCGTGAATGTGTTGAAGCTGCAGTAGAACTGCTTGAGAATAACGGTTTTATAAATATTGATACTTTAAAAAACAGGAAATTTATGACCGGCATGAAAATTTATCAGAATATACGGGGTAAATCCGTTCTTGCCGCAATTACCGGAAAAAAAAGCTCAGCGGAAGGCTGCAACATACTCGGCGCCCATGTCGATTCGCCGCGGCTCGACCTCAAGCAAAACCCGCTTTACGAAGACGCCGATTTTGCGCTGTTTGATACCCATTACTACGGAGGCATAAAAAAGTATCAGTGGACAACCGTTCCGCTTGCCATGCACGGGGTATTTGTAAATGAAGACGGAAAAAAGACAACGATAAAAATCGGCGAGGAGGCGGGCGATCCTGTGTTTGTGATTACAGACCTTTTGCCGCACCTTGCAAAAGAGCAAATGGANAAAAAAGCGTCTGAAGTTGTCGAAGGTGAAAACCTTGATATTCTTGCGGGTTCCCGTCCTTATAAAGACAAGGATGTAAAGGAAAAAGTAAAACTCGGTATTCTCGAAATATTAAATGAAAAGTACGGCATAACTGAAAAAGATTTTGCCGGCGCGGAGATTGAATTTGTTCCCGCATATAAAGCAAGCGACATAGGTCTTGATCGCAGTATGATCGGCGCTTACGGGCATGACGACCGCTGCTGCGCCTTTCCGGCCATAAAAGCCATTATCGCTCTTGCAAAAGAAAAAACCGCGCCTGAAAAAACAGTGGTGTGTTACCTTTCCGACAAGGAAGAAACAGGTTCTGCCGGAAACACAGGAGCGCGTTCAATGAACTTTGAGAATTTTCTCGCTATGCTTTGCGATAATGAAGCGGAGCTGCGGCTCTGTTTCTCCCGCTCGTCCATGCTTTCCGCCGATGTTAACGCGGCGTTTGATCCCACCTATGCCGGAGTATTTGATAAAAAGAACGCTTCATTCATCGGGAAGGGGCTTGTGCTTACCAAGTACACAGGTTCAGGCGGCAAGTACGGCGCAAGCGANGCCAACGCTGAATTCTGCGCAAAAGTGCAGACAATCATGAGCCGCAATAAAGTTCAATGGCAGTTCGGAGAATTGGGAAAGGTAGACAAGGGCGGCGGCGGAACAATAGCTCTTTATGCCGCCAATTTAGGAATGGACGTTCTTGACTGCGGCGTTCCCGTGCTGTCCATGCACTCGCCGTTTGAGGTGATCAGTAAGATTGACATTTACACAACATACAGGGGATATATTGCGTTTTTAAAGGATGCGTAACATAAACACTTAATAAATCATGTTATGCGATACGCCTTGTTTTACTCTAATCTTCTTTTTGCTAAATCGCAGTATTTTTTTTCAATTTCAATTCCAATAAACGATCTGTTTTTNAAAAACATACAGGCAGCTCCTGTAGTTCCGCTGCCGCAAAACGGATCAAGCACAATGTCATTTTTATCAGTCGATGCAAGTACAATGCGTTTTAAGAGGTCTAANGGTTTTTGCGCCGGATGTTTTCCGAATTCTTTCTCNTTATTTTTGGGAGTTGCTATTGACCAAACCGACCTCATCTGCGTATTTTCCTTTTTTAATTTATCCTCGGGGAAAAATCCGTTCTTCATTTCTTTATAATTAAACGTATGTCTTGCTTTTTTATCTTTACGCGCCCATATAAGCGTTTCATGCGATGCTGTAAAAAAACGACAACTTAAATTTGGCGAAGCGTTAGGTTTAAACCAAGTAATGTCATTTAAAATATGAAAATTATTTTTCTGCAGAAGATAACCGCATTGATAAATGCTGTGGTATGTGCCTGAAATCCAGATTGTACCTTCGGGTTTTAGAATGCGGCGGCAGGCGGAAATCCATTTATCGTGAAAAACTGTGTCTGCTTCAAAACCATTACTTTTATCCCATTTCCCTTTATTAACATTAGCCATTTTACCACTTTTGCATGTAAATCCATCATTTGATAACATATACGGCGGATCGGCAAAAATCATATCTATTGAATTTTCAGGAAAAAACAAAAGTATTTCCAAACAATTTCCGTTAAAAATGACAGTATTTTTTGAC
>WRGH01000184.1 GCA_009787285.1 Brevinematales bacterium | reverse complement strand
TTGACAGACGCGGGACTCGAACCCACCGCCTTCAGCTCCGGAGGCTGACGCTCTATCCACATGAGCTAGTCTGTCTTAAACTTGTGAGGGGTTTCCTCACAAGTTTAAGTTAACTTGATAAAAGCTCACGTGTCAATTAGGACGCTTACTCCGTTAATTACACTTCGCCCTCGGCAAGAATACAGATAGCCTGCGCCCATTTCACATATTTGAGTTTCGCAAGATCATAAACGGTCTTAACATTNAAGGCCTCTTTTAAAAGTTTTGCGTCACCTTCACTGACTCCCGCAATAGCGTCTACCGGAGCTTTGGCGAGTTCCTTAAACGACATTTTCTCGTACTTTTTGCATACAAACTTGTCAACATTCATAAAATTCTCCTTACCTTAAAAGATATTTTTTTTGAAGTCTTTCACTTCACGTTTATAAATTTAAATAAATAAAAATAAAATGCCAATTATTTTTTGTTAAAATACCTGTGGAAAATTAATTTTAAAAGGTTTATTTTTCATTATCTGTGTAATGTATTGTATACACAACTTTGAAACGTACAAAGAACAAATTCAGCGCATCTTCATCTTATATTTTTTAAGAGATGATTCGCCGACTGCGATTAATCAGCGCTGTTAAAAATAGTTTCCCCAAGCTGCGAAGACGAAGGATCAACGCCGCTGCGGTATTTTTCGACCGAGTGTTTTTCATTCTCAAGTTCTTTAAATGAATAAACCATTTTTCCGTTTTCGTTCTGTTCAACTTCAACATCAGAAATCGCGCCAAGTTCCTTGATTACCCTNTCTCCTGCGGCGGCGGTATTTTCAGGACGGCATTCATTAATGTTCACAGACAATTNGTTTATGTCAATATTGTTAGGTGAAGACCATATTTTCCCGAAGGCNATGCGTTTAAAGTTAGAAAGTTTTATATTGCTATTTTCTTTTTTTTCCGTAAAATACCTGCATGAGGGAATGAGCCAGAAAAACAGCGAAAAAACAAACGGCACAATGCCAAGGAAAATAAAGATCAACGAAGCCGGATTGGATGTAAAAAACCCAAAAGCATAATGGGTAAAAATATAAAGATACGATGCGGACTGATATTGAATTTCATTAGTCAAACTGCCTGTAACGGTTGAATGATATAAAAAATAAGAGCCGAAAATCAGGTTTACCGCATTAATTATTACAAACCATGTGTTCATGNTTTTTGAGTTGGCGGAAAACGTTTTAAGGCGCATTACAGGCGGCGTAAGTTCCGAAAAAGTTTTTGAATCTGCGCGTAACAACAATTCGTCAAAACGATAGACAATATATCCTTCTTCCGTAACCTCCGGGCTTCCGCCGTATCTGGAACAAAATGAAAGAACGGATTTTTCCGCTTCCGTGCTGTTTTCCCCGGTAAAAGCCATATATTCGGTAAGTGATATGGTTCCTTTATTTGACTGGATATATGTGATTATCGCCTTGCTTATTTTTTCATCCCAGCCGCTGTTGGGATCATCTTCGCCGAATATAAATGAAAAAACAGCCTTGTGCATCTGGCGTTTCGTTTCTTTCTTTTGAGTAATATTACCGTATCCGTAACGCGGTTTTGTCAATTCAGAATAAAACCAGATTCGCCATAATAGGCTGAAAAGGTTCGGACCGTAAAATGCCCGCCTGTTATTGCTTGATGATTTTGACTGCGCCGCAACAGAAATAAAAACGCTCGCAAGAGCAATTGCCAAAAAGAGCAAGAAATAGCCAATAAGCATTACCATTGTCCAGACTTTAAAAAGGAAAACAAAGGCTGATTTTACCGCGCGGACAATTTTTACGGCGGCTTTTCCGATAAAAACGCCAAATCCCCTGTAACGGCTTGAAAAACCATTACTGAAATCATAAAGAATTTCGCCCGACTGCGTTACTTGCAAATGACCTGAATATTCATCTGCTGCTTTCGGCAGAAGCTCGCGGACTGTAGACAGCGGCAGCGCGGNATCCGCGCAGATATCCGCCACAGTCGCTCTCTTTTTACGGCGTTTCAGTGAATTGACAATTTTTAAATAACTGTTGTCATCATTCATCCGGTAATGATAATACTAAAAAAAGCCTGTAATTTCAATGCTATGCCGCTTGTCAAAAAATAATAATGTTAATATAATGACCTTATGATGTTCATTTGCAAAACATTAATTATTAAATCCAAAAACCGCCGTTAAAGGCGGTTTTTTTTTGCGGGAGGGTAAATGTTAAAGGGACGATCCCTAGTAGAACCTGAGGATTTTTCGATTGAAGAAATGGACAGCCTTTTTTCACTTGCGGAAAAAATCGAAAAAGACCAAAAATATCTTCGTGAAAGCTGCCGAGGTAAGCTTCTTGCGACTCTCTTTTTTGAACCAAGCACAAGGACGCGCCTTAGTTTTGAAGCGGCAATGCTGCGGCTCGGCGGAAGCTGTCTTGGATTTGCGGAACCGAGTTCAAGCTCCGCGTCAAAGGGAGAAAGTCTTGCCGATACAATCCGTATGGCAGCTTGTTACGCCGACGCTATTGTCATGCGGAATCCCAAAGAAGGAGCCGCCCTTTTGGCTTCACGGTATTCCGATATTCCTGTCATTAACGCCGGAGACGGAGGACATCATCATCCTACTCAGACATTAACTGACCTTCTTACCATAAAACGGCTGACAGGCAGAATTGATAATTTTACCATCGGCTTCTGCGGAGACTTAAAATTCGGAAGGACTGTACACTCTCTCGCAAAAGCCCTCTCGCGCTACAAGAAAATAAAAATGCTGTTCATTTCGCCGTCCGAACTTGTTCTTCCCGATTATATCAAGAGTGTTTTAAAAAAGCAGAATGTTGAATTTGAAGAAAGGGAAAACCTTGAAAAATCTATGCCTGAACTAGACGTGCTGTACATGACAAGGGTTCAGCGGGAAAGGTTTTTTAATGAAGACGACTATATCCGCCTGAAAGACATTTATGTACTAAACAGCGATAAAATGGCGGNCGGCAGGGAAAAGTTAATAGTTNTGCATCCTCTTCCGCGTGTTAATGAAATATCGGTGGAAATTGACGCAGACCCCAGAGCGGCTTATTTTGCGCAGGCAAAATACGGAATGTATGTCCGTATGGCGCTGTTGTCGTCAATACTTGGCGTAGTTTAAGGAAGTCAAAATGTTAAATATTGAAGAGATAAAAAACGGCATCGTAATTGACCATATAAAAGCGGGACTTGGAATCAGAATTTTTAATTGGCTGGGGCTTGATAAAGTTCCGTATACGGTTGCGTTTGTTGCAAATGCGTCGTCTGACAGATGCGGCAGAAAGGACATTATCAAAATTGACAATACAATTTCGATAAATCTTGACGTTCT
>WRGH01000183.1 GCA_009787285.1 Brevinematales bacterium | reverse complement strand
TTTACATCGGCAATATTGCACCTGTATTCCAAATCTTTGGATGTCAATTGATAAGTGCCGGGGATACAGATTGCGCCTATTTTTGAAAGAGCGCACATAAGCACCCATACTTCAGGGCGCTGTTTCAATACAAGCATGACAACATCGTCTTTTTTTACACCTAACGCAAGAAGCGCATTCGCCGCCTTGTCGGAAAGGTTTTTTATTTCCGTAAAGGTAAAAGATTTCACTGCTTCCGTATCATCCGTCCAGAGCAGGGCGAGTTTTTCAGGCTGAATTCTTGCCCATTCATCTGCAACATCGTATGCGAAATTAAAGTTATCAGGCACATTACAGCGGTAATTTTCGTAAAAATCTTCATAGCTTTCAAATTCTGTTCTTGGACAGTAACGGGACAGTATTTCGTTCATCTTTTATTCCTGAATAATTGTTAAAAACTGCGCCGCACCGTTAACGGCGCTTTGTCCGTGAGGCAGACGCGCGTCAAAATAAATTGAATCCCCTGCATTCAATATATGTTCTGTTTTAGCAACAACCACCTTCATCTGGCCTTCAATCACATAGTTGAATTCCTGTCCCGAATGCGATACAAGAGCCGCCTGCGGTTTTGATGAATCAAGAAGCACAAGCAGGGGCTCCATAGTTCTGTGTTTAAAGTTATACGCAAGGCTTGAAAACTCATAGCCGGGGTAGCGTTCAATCTGAACGCCCTTACCCTTTCGGCATACGGCGGCGCTGTCCATTCTTGCCTCATCTCCTGTCAGCAGTACCGTAACATCAGTATTCAGCTTGCCGGCTATTGTGTACAAAGCGCTGATCGGTATATCCTGCTCTCCGTTTTCATATTTACAATAAACTTCATAGGATATACCTGTATCTTTTGCCATATCAATAGCGCTGATTTCCAAAATCTCTCTTAATTCCTTAATTCGCTCGGGGATATGGGCTGTCTTTTCATTCATACATACTCCTTCCAGTCATTACTTATAACCCTGTCATTTTCGTCACGCACATCAACAGGAGTTATTACATCTTCATTACCGTGAAGATCAAATCTTGTCTGATTAACCTTTAGACCCGCAATCTCATTGCTGCATATAACATTTACAAAATCCTTTATATCGCCAAGCTTTTTATCCAAGTATACTCCGAAAATTTCTCCGTTATAAATAAAAGAAGCGTCATGTATATCCGATCCCGCAAGCATGGGCTTGTTTAATTTCTTCGCATAACGGTACGCCAGAGCGTCCGCTTCCGCGTCGTTTCCGCCGTTTGCGATTTCAACTCCGTCCACGCAGCCTGTAGAAAGCACTACCCTCTTGATGTAATAACGCTGCCTGAAAGGGTGCGCCTGCACTACGCATCCGCCTGCCGCTTTTACCGCGCTGTACTGTTCGCCCCTTGTCCATTTGCGTACTTCAGGATGCGCAAGAAGCCACTCCTTATCAAGTCCGTAAACAAGATAATCATCACAGCCGTTAAAAGTTTCTTCCCAGCCGAAAAAAACATCAAGTCCCCTGCGCTCGCCTTCGTTTCTTGCTTCTTCGTAGCCATCGTAAAACCGGTTAACCCATTCCTTCCACTCAAGACCGCGAGACAGCGCGCAATTCGCATTGTAAAAATGATCTGTCACAATAATGCCTGAGTAACCTTTGTCCTTGTATCCGGCGATGTAATCCGCGCCTCTTGAAACCGCGCATTTACTTACTCCTGCCGTATGAAGGTGAGTTTCATATAGATAAGTCACAGTATTTCATTATATCGAAAATTACACTTTTCGCTCAATAGTAAGCAATGCGGTAATCGCCCTTCAATTTAAAACCGATAGAGTCATACAATCTGCGCGCAAAAATGTTGTTTTTTTTAACAAACAGGGTTATACCCATGCCTTCACTTACAAGGGATGCGATAAATTCAGTAGCCATGCGGCCGGCAATTCCCATACCGCGAAAATCAGGTGAAACATAAACTCCTCCCACCTGATACCTTGTAAAAGAAACCGCATTTACATTGATTTTGCCGACCATTTTGCCGTCAAGTTCCGCCGCAAGTATTTGACCTTTGGCAATTATATTGGCAATATTTACCCTGCTTGCTGCAGGACTGAATGTTGATCCCCTTGGCAAAACTTCTTCTTTTTCATAACCTGCCTGTAACGGGGCGAGCGCATCCAAATCGATCATTTGAGGAACCCGAAGCCTAAGATTCTTAGGACCTTTAAAACAGCCTTCTTTTGAAGGCATAGTATCAAGGCTCATAAGATCGTAATCATATATATCTGAGGCAGCCTTACCTAATTTTTCCAAAACGTTTTCAAGAACAATTACTTCTTCCCTTAGTCCCTGCACAGAATGAATTTTTTTAAACCGTAAAAAACTTTTTAAAAATTTGATCCGCTTTATTTCTTTTAATCCGCAAAATACAGGTATCAGCATATTTTTTGAATTAATTATCGAAGCTTTAACATTTCCGCTTTCATCCTGCAAAATCCAGAAACAATCTTTTAAAGGATCACGCGCCAGAAATTTGCCGCATGCGTTTACATAATCGTTTTCCGTTTCGCGCAAAAAATTTTCAAGTTTGGAAATATCTTTCTTTTTTATTTTACGCCACTTGCTGTCCGTTAAGTATTCCGATAGTTGATCAGGAANCCGTATTTCATTCATAGGGAAGAATACCCTGCGCCGGAATTCTGCCGATTATTGCTGAAAAACCTGCGGCAAAAGATTCCGGCGCATAACTGTATACCGCTACAGCTCCTGTAATCCAAGGAATCTTCTCAAGATGTACAGGGTTTAATACCGAAAGCACAATAACTTTTTTATTCAACTGCTGAAGATTGTACAGCATTCGCAAATCCGAAGTGTCTGCAAGGCAGAAAATTATTGTATCTGAGTTACGTGCAACTCTTGCTATGTCGCCCGGGTCCGCTGTTGACGAAGAATACCTGTAAAAAGCGGCATTCGGAAAAGCAATCCTCCCGTAAGTGAAAAAATCATTGTATCTGCCCGCCAAAAGAACCTTGCCCGCTTTTTCAGGTATCAGGGGAAAAACGGCTGAAGGCACAGAAGGTTTGACAAAAGTAACGCTTCTCGCAGCCAGATTAAGAAAGAAAGCGGAAGCCTCAGGATCATGAAGTCCGTTTTCAAGTTTGGCAAGATCAGGAACGTAGGGAACAGCGGATTCGCCGCGAAGATATTTAATTTTTAGCTCAAGTATCCTGCGCGTAGAGCTTCTTACGCTCCTTCTGAAATCTTCTTCTTCCTTCATGGAATTAATCAAAAAAGTCCATACGTTATCTGTAAGAAGCGGNGTGCTTGAAAACATGATAATGTCATTACCTGCAATAATCGCCTGTTTTGCCGTGCGGGAAAGCGTCCCCATCCATGACGTTGCGCCGACCATCATTAAATCGTC
>WRGH01000182.1 GCA_009787285.1 Brevinematales bacterium | reverse complement strand
TGATTTACTTTTTTACAGCGTAAACTTCAAAAGTATCTCCAAGACGGAATATTTTACTTCTCAAGAGAATAACCCAGTAAAACGGACTTATTTTGCTGCCTGCAAGTTTCCCCCAAAACTTAAAACGCTCGGGGTGGTGTCCGCTTACTACAATCTTTTTTACTTTAAACCCTGCAAGCGAAAGCGCTTTCTTGCACATTTTAGGCGACCAGATTGTAAAGTGATCGGCNGGGTTTTTTTCAAGGTAATTGTGAAGCGAAGAACGTCCCGATACGCCTGAAAAAGANGGAGTGGAAAGGGCAAGTATACCGCCAGGTTTAAGTATTTTCAGTATTTCAGTGAANGCTTTTTGGCTGTCAGCAAAATGTTCGATAACATACCACATTGTAACAATGTCGTATTGTGAGGAATCAGGCGAGTTGGGAACCGGAAGCCATGAGTANGGGAAAAAGCCGTGCACTACGGTGATACGCAGTTTCTTTTGCACATGACGGACGGCTTCNCTCGCCGGATCAATGCCGCATGGNGAGAAACCTTCTTCTTTTGCCGCCGCAAGGAAAGCGCCGTAAGCGCAGCCAATGTCCAAAATGGTTTTGTCTTTTGTAACAGGNACTAATGACTTAATTCTTGCAAGCCGGCGTTTTGCAATTTTGGTAAGATTGGGAAAATCTTCAAGGTANGTTTTCCCGTACTGCTTTTTATAGTTATCAAAAAAATACTCCTGNCCGTACTCAATTGAAGGAGGACTGGTTCTGTCCATGTAGATTAAGCCGCATTTTTCGCATTTGCGGTACGTNCGTTCGGTNAAACGCGCGATACTGTTTCCCGCCTGATTTTCGCCGCATATGGGACAGCAGCGGTTTACCTGCGGTGAAAATCCGTTAATCAAACCCGCAAGGTTTTCCTTCTTATTGTCAAGTCCAAGTTTAAANGTTTGGTCGGCGCAGTGGTTTTTTAGTTTTTTTACAAAGGATTTATTTATTTTTGGGATTTTTTTGACTGTAAAAAAGCCTGCGGCTTTGGAAAGTTTTTCATGATATGCGGTCGGGTTAACCAAAACAACCGCTGTTCCCGCATGTAACGCTTCGTATGCGGTAATACCGTAATGGGTAAATACAACGTCGTATTCGGCAAGATGTTCCTCAAGATTTTGGATGATNTCAATAACGCTGACATTTTGCAGAGNAGAATTTGAAGTGTTAAGNACGCCTTTTAACAGCGTTATGTCCAAATTTCCTTTTTTATTTTGNCGGTCAAGAGCTTGAGCGGCAAAAATTCCAAGTTCCGTTTGGTCTTCGTGTCCGAAACTGATAAGAATTCTTATTTTTTTGTCCGCGTTCGGTTTTATGGGAAGCGGGTCAGGAAATTTTAACAGGGAGACAGATGTGATATTTGCGGGAGGCGTAAGGAAATTTTTCGGCGATAAAATATCAATTAAAAAATCAAAATTATCCCTGTATACGCCGCCTTCGTCAATACCGATTACAGGCGCGATATTTTTCCAGCGTAAAAGTTCATCCAGCGGCGTTTGAAAACGGTCAGTAACGACAAATTCAACAGTNCCGGAGACGGTTTGCAGTAAATCGTCTTCTGTTATGCGCCATTGCGGGTTAAAATCCATGGATTGAAAAAACAGGTTTGGNTCTGTTTGTGAAGAAACAAAAATAACAGCCTGTTTTCCGGCGGCGCGTAANTCCGCCGTAAGTTTCATGCTCCTGACAAGATGTCCTCCGCCCCGCCTTGGCTTAAAAGCCGGAACAACAATAATAATCCCTTTTCCTTCCATAAAATTACCTCCGAGCGCGATTTATTTCGTTAAAATTATTCAGCGAATTATATGTCTTTATTATAACATATCCATAGCGGTTAAGTTGTTTAATCTTGAGCGCGGCGTAAAGTTCTTTTGCGCGCTCATAATCTTCCTCAGTGTCTACAGTGAGACGGATATTTGAGCCCTGCCAGCGCAGAGGCGCAAGAGGGCGGTGAAGGTTAAATAATTCAGGGTGCGCGTATAAATACGGGCAGACATGCTCGCGGTCAAACGGAGAAGACGCTTCTTTTCCGGCGCGCAGCAGAGCGTCNGCGCAAATTGATTCTACTCCCGCGCCGTAAGGAAGCCCCGCATAGCCTGAATAATCGGCGTTTATTGCNGAACCTTCCGCATTTATTGCCNCTGCNGCGTCTGTAAAAACAAAGGGATTGTCTCCTGTCGCCCTGATAACGCGTTTTAGCGAAAAATGGCTGATTACCATGCAAAAACGTTCAAGAACATCGTCTTTTGGACCTGCGAATGCATGGAAACCGGCTTCTTTGGCTAACGGAGTAAACTCTGAAAGAGAATCTTCCGTACAGGCAAGTATCCTTAAATCAGCGGGAATATTATTTAACGCTTCCATTACGCGGGACAAAAGCGGTTTCCCGTCAATGGGAAGCAGGGCTTTTCCGGGAAGCCGCGTTGAATCAAGGCGCGCCTGCAATACAACTGCCGTCAATTTATTCTCCATTTTTTGCCGTATCCCACATGGCTGTTACGCCGCGGGCGTCTAATCTCCANCTGTATTTGTTTTTCCTGACCCATATTCTGCTTTGTTTGAATTCTTCCCATGCCGGGAAAAAATCGTCTTCCGATTTGTTCAAGAATGACAGAAACCTGTAAAAGGGCAGATAAGCGTAATCGCCGCTGAATACGGGGGCGATATTTTTAAGGTAGAACCGCCTGTAACTGTCTTCCGCAGTATAGTCTTCAGGCGGCAGTTCCCCGTCATAGGAAGCTTTATAATGTAAGTTAAAAGCTATTTCTTCTCCCCACAAAAATGCGCGGAAACCGAAATCCATTAGCTGCCAATGAATCTTGTCGAGCGTTGTATCATATCCGCCTATTTGAATAAAGCGCTGACGGTCGTATATTCCGATTCCGTCAAACGGATAGAGGCTTAAATCGCCGTCTNCCTGCGGTTCCATTAAAATTGTTTTTATTTTCTTGCGGTGAGTCAAAGGCGCGGATAAAGACGGCAGTATTTCATAATTTGAATTCACTATTACAGGGACAGTGCAGAGCCTTATAATTCCTGTTTTTTTCTCATCTGTTTCGTTATTTTGCGTATTCTGCGCNCCCGCTTCTTCATAGTTAACGTATAAACGTTCAGCCATCCGCCTTGCTGTTCCTCCGGCTACAATTTTCATGTCGTTTCGCATAACAAAAAAAAGCGGGCTTTCAATTTCACAGGCCGCGAGATTTATCTGTTCGCCGAGATTTATTTCTTTTTCAGGCAGTATAAAGCGCACAAAAGGGAAACGNCCNGATAATTCTTCGATATCGTAATGAGGCGCGGAGGATTCAATTGATATTACATTGTCAAATCCGGTTTTTTCAATTTCCTGAAACAACGATCTGCGCGGAAGCCCCGGTCGGTTCAGTATTACGGCGGAAATACCGGTTGAAGCAATGCGTTCTTTCCCGCCTACGGCGGTATA
>WRGH01000181.1 GCA_009787285.1 Brevinematales bacterium | reverse complement strand
TTATATTCCATAGTATAACATATATCATATAAAAATAACGTTTTCCATACTAAAATCCCCCTAATTTTTACTCAAAAATAGCCGGAAAACCAAAAAAAGAGNGTGTTTTACTATTTTTTTTCTTATTTAATTTTCGCAAAGTCGCAAAAGACGCCAAGGTTGTTAGTGGAATTGTCGTTTTTCTTTCAATTTTTTTTAATAGTTCAACACCTTACACCGTATCCGGCGTACCCATGCTCGGGTACGCCAGAAGATTTTGGTGTCAAATACTTTTACGCTTATTCCTAAATTCAAAAAATTTTCGTGATACCAAAAATAAAATCTAGCACAGATGATTCATTGTCATTATGATTTTTCAGTATATTATATATATCAAAGTATATAAAAGAACAGTTCAAGTAGCCGAGACGGTAGATGAAGAAGTCGGTCTGTTGCTTTAACAAAGGTCTTGNTTAGCATTATTAAAATTATAATTGATGTATAAAAAAAGATACACTTTCTCTGCCGCTCTAACCGTATTTATGCAGAATGNCCTCGCTAATTCCTTATGTAGTATAGAATTACGATAAATAACTCAGAAGTAAAGAGCTTGGCACGGAAGTTGCTATATTAATGTTGGTAGTTTTAATTCCATGTAAACAGGGGGAGATAAATATGCAAAAAAAAGCATCAAAATCGAATGACAGCCTGCTTGATACATATTTTAAACAAATTAAAGTTTTCCCTCTTTTAACTTTTGAAGATGAACTGGAGTTGTCAAGACAAATACAGGAAGGAAATACAGAAGCGTTGCATAAACTGGTAAATTCCAATTTGCGGCTTGTAGCCAAAATTGCCGGGCTTTACAGTATGCCGGATATTCCTATTTTGGATATTATACAGGAAGGAAATATGGGCTTAATCCATGCCGCCGGTAAATTCGACTACCAAAAAAATGTACGTTTTTGTACTTATGCAAGCTGGTGGATAAGGCAGTTTATAAGCCGGTATATTTCCAAGAAACGAAGATTTGTACGATTGCCNCAGAGAAAAGAAGAAGCGCTTCGCAAGATCCAATATGTATATCATTCTCTCTGCCAGACATTAATGCATCAGCCGCAAAACACGGATATTGCCAGAGAACTAGGCATTTCAGTTCAGGATGTCGATTTTATCGTTAATATGGCATCCGATTCGCTCCCGTTTGAACAAACAATCAATGACGATGAAACCGTTAGTACAATTGATGTTCATGAAGATTACACCTATAATCCGGAGCGCACACTTATGAAAAAAATCTCCCGTGACAGCGCGATGAATATTTTGAATAAATTAAAAGATAAGGAAAGGCGTATCCTTAACTATCGTTATCAGTTGAACGGCTGTGAACGTCATACGTTAAGAGAAATTGGCGATAAGCTTGATATTTCTCCCGAAACAGTCCGCCAGATTGAAATGAGAGCGTTAAAAAAAATACGCAATCATGCAAACGAATTAAAGGAATGTGTTTACGTCGAAGCAATTTAGTATATAATTACTAAATGATTTTAGAAAATGCGCTGGTTGTTTATAAGAATAAACCTGCGCTTGTAAAAGAAGTTGCTGACGGTAAATATTCCATTTCCCTGCAGGACGGTACACAGGTAAAAGTCCGAGACAAAGATGTTGAACTAATTCATCCGGGNCCTGTAAAAACTTTCTCAACATTAGAATTATCCAGACCGGAAACATCTGTAATCAAGGAAGCATGGGANCTTCTGTCAGACGAAGGCGCTCCTATTTCNCTTAAGGATTTTTCTGTTTTTGTTTTTAATGAATATACGCCGTCTTCGGCTTATGCGGCCTACACTGTATTGCAGGACGGTCTTTTTTTCTACGGCGCTGTCAACGAAATTATTCCTCATAATAGAGAAAAAATTGAAGCTGAAGAAGCACGGCGCGGCGAAAAACAGCGCGAGGCGGACGAACGCGCAGGTTTTTTAAACAGAATGAAAGCCTGCCTTAAAAAACCTGACAAAAATTTATTTTTCCCTGAGGATGTGCGTTTTATTCAGGATATAGAGGCGCTCGCATACGGAAAGTCAGCTAAGAGCCGCACCATGAAGGANCTTAACCTTGGAGAAACTCCCGAAGAAGCGCATTCACTGCTTTTAAAAACAGGTTTCTGGACTACTTCGNTAAATCCGCATCCCAGCCGTTTCGGTNTTTCACTTAACAACGTCAGCGTCTGCNCCGATCCTCCGCATGATGAAGAACGCCGCGATCTTTGTCATCTTGCGGCATTTGCAATTGACAGCCCCTGGAGCAATGACCCGGACGATGCTGTCTCCGTGCAGGAGAACGTTGTCTATGTGCATGTCGCTGATCCTGCTTCCTCCGTTACACCTGACAGTCCTGCTGAAAAAGAAGCCCGTAACAGGGGAGTTACTCTTTACCTGCCGGAGACAGTTGTCAGAATGTTAGCCGATGATTCCCTTCCCATGTTTGCGCTTGGATTAAGTGAAAGCTCTTTTGCTCTTACCTTTAAAATGACGCTTGACGGTGAAGGAACAATAACAGAAACGGAAATATTTCCTTCAATTGTAAAAGTGCGGCGTATGACCTATGAAGAAGCCGATAAAGAAATGAATGAAGAAGATACATCCGATTCGAAAGCGTTATGCGCTTTAAATGAAACTGCGCTTCGTTATTTTAAAAGGCGGATGGCTCAGGGCGCGGCCAATATTGAGCTTCCAGAAGTACACATAAGCGTTAAAAACGGAATGCCTGAAATACTGCCTATTGTTCATCATCGTTCGTCCGCCGTGGTAAGAGAATGTATGATAATGGCAGGNGAAGGCGCCGGAAATTGGGCAGCCGGAAACAGTGTTGCATTTCCGTATTTAAGCCAGGAAGCGGATATGCTGCAGGATATTCCAAGCGGTTTTGCAGGTTCATGGCAGATGCGCCGCTGCATGAGGCCGCGGCTTCTTTCTACAAAGCCTGGCAGGCATCAGGGACTTGGTCTTGATATTTATACGCAGGTTACAAGTCCTTTGCGCAGATATACGGACCTTCTTGCCCATATACAGATACGATCTTTTTTGCGCGGCGGTGTAGTCCTTAGCGCTGATGATGTTTTAACACGGCTTGGTTACAGCGAAGCGGCTGCATCCGCGGCTGTTCAGACGGAACGGGCATCTGTCAATTACTGGATAATGGTGTATCTTGCAGATAAAATAGATTCTGTTTGGGAAGCTGTTGCACTTGAGAAGAAAGGAAACCGCTGGGCAGTCATTATCCCTTTACTTGCACTTGAAACACAGGTTCCGCTTCAAAAAGACGCCGCGCCCAATGATACCGTTAGTTTAATTTTAAAATCAGTGAACATTCCAAAAGGTGAGGCGGTATTTGTGCAGGCTACCAGTAAATAAGCCTTCCCCTGTCACTCACAAATTTTAAATCTTTAAAAAACGGCGCGTAAGCGCTCACTGCCGCGCTCTGCCCGTTGATTTTTTCAATTAATATTTTATTTTCAGGCAGAACCTT
>WRGH01000180.1 GCA_009787285.1 Brevinematales bacterium | reverse complement strand
GTATTTATTCCAAGCATCGTGATGGCTTTTATAAGCGATGTAACATGATTATTAAGCCCGTAATAAGCCGAGTTAATCAGCTGAAGCAAGCGTCCTGTCAANACAGGATCAAGTGAAATTACCTGATTTAAATCCATGGGACTGGCNGAGGGATTTTTGCAAATCTCCATTACTTTTCTGACAGACACCGGAAGACTTGGTATTTCTTTTATGTAAGATTTTATCTTGGCGTTTATTTTATTTTGCATTATCAGAATCCGCTCATGCCGCCTGCCGGCACGGTCTCTGATCCCTGCGGAAACATTTCTGCAAGCGTTAACCCCGCAAGAGGCCTTGCCGTTACTTCTTTTGAAAATTCTCCGGCATTGCGATTAACCGTTCCCGAAACATAATCATAAGCGGCTATCCTGAAATAATAAAGCGTCCCATTTTTTAACCCGTCAATAAACAAACTGTTCCTGTTCCCCGCGTCAATCGGCGAAGCGCCCATTAAAGCGTCGCTGCCAAAAAGTTCTCCGCGGATCGAACTGTAATATACAAGGTAACCGACAGTATTTGAGTCAGGACTGTTCTTCCAGCGGAGAAGAACTCCTCCGTCAACTGCTGTAGCTGTCAAATTTCCCGGAGGAAGGGGAGGTTCTCCCGGCTTATAAATTATGCGCAATTCACTAAGGTATGGGCTGGTCTCGCCGTTGGCAGACGGATAAAAATCAACGGCAATTTGCACATAACGTCCGTTAATGCCTGAAATATTAGTTCCCGGCGTAAAACTTTTCCATTGGCTGCCGCTCAAAAGGTACGGATTTTGACTGGCGCGGATAAAAAAGTGCATTTCAGACGCGTCAGAAAAACGGAACCTTCCGTTTTCGCGGAATTCGCTGTTAAAAATGCCTGAAGTTCCGTTCCCTTTTATGCTGACTCTTCCGCCTGCGGCGTCAATCCTGATTACGCCGCTGTTGTTTGCTCCCAAATCAATTGCTTTTGTTTCCGTCCTGCCGCCTGAAGGAATATATTTTTGTATGGAAGATCGTCCCGCGCAGACACTGTGGATTTTAAATTCATCAATTATGCCCATAAATCTTTCGCCGAGCCGGATAACGCCGTTGTTGCCTGCAATCGGCGTATAAACATCGCCTTTTTCCCGTCCTGAAACAGTCGAGTATACAATCGCTTCGCTGGCTTCGTTTGCAATGTATTCAATCATTCCGGTTGTCGCATCAAACCGTATAAGGTGATGACTCCATGCTTTCGGAACTACAGGAATATTCCCTGAAAATTCTATATTATTAAAAGAAGCGCCGTCAGGGGACGTAAAGAAATTTTCAAATGACCATTGCAATCTGTTTTTATTAAAAATACAGCGTATCCGTGAATTACATAATTTCCGTTTATTAGTCTTGTACCAATCCATGAAAATATTTGTTCGCCGTTTTCCATGTTCAGGGGATAAAGCCAAAATTCTACGGTAAAATCCCTAATCCTGTTACCGGCAGCAAAAAGAGCGTTTGCATTTTGCGGCTCAACAGTAACAGAACCTGTACCGTTAAACAAAGCCGCTCCGGCTCCTGTTCTGGCATAACGGTGATCCACTGCTTCAATTTCAGGCGATACGGAAACCTTGTAATTGCCAATCTTGTCTTTGTAAAAATCGGTATTGCTCTCATCAAATAAAATTGAAAGATCCAAAGCGTATTCTGTCAGGGGAATAAAATTCCCCATAACGCCGAATGCTGCCGAATAGCCCGAAGCAGGTATGCCTGCCGCCGAAAGCGCCAACACAGGATGCGGTCTTACAGAGTTGACTTCGGTAACGCCGTTTCTGTATTCAGCCATTCTCCATGAAGATGCACCGCCCAAAATGACGGTACTTTCCCCAACTCCGAAGACACTACAAAGAACAAACAGGAAAATATATACTATGTGTATGAAAAGCAGGCTTTTTTTCATGGTTTTTCTCTTTATTATCGGCAAGAAATTATATGGATAATCAGTTAAATTCAGAAAAAACAACGGGAAGCCTCAAAAATTTAGTCATTGATATCCCCTCAGAGCCCGGAGTTTATCTTATGAAGGACGCTGATGGGCAGATCATTTATATAGGAAAGGCAAAATCCCTGAAAAACAGGGTAAAATCATATTTTTCCGGTGACAAGGATATAAAAACCAATACTCTGATGCGTCATGTGCGCAGTATAGAAACTATTATTGTATCCAGTGAATACGAAGCCCTGCTTTTGGAAAATACCCTGATAAAGCAGCATTCGCCGAAATATAATATCAACCTTAAAGACGGTAAAACATATCCTGTTATAAAAATAACAAACGAAGATTTCCCAAGAATTTTCAGAACCCGCCGTATTATTCAGGATAACAGTCATTATTTTGGGCCTTTTCCGAATGTGCATAATGTTGACATTATGCTGGAACTTATCGATAAACTGTTTCCCCTTCGTAAATGTAAAAAAATTAAAAAGAACGGACCGTGTATGTACTATCACATAAGCCGTTGTATGGCTCCTTGCTGCGGAAAAATTAATTCGGAGGAATACGATCTTCATGTGCGGCGCGTTCAAAAACTGCTTGGAGGGGAAACAGATTCATTAATCATAGACCTTACTTCACAGATGCATGAAGCGGCTAGGTCACTGCAATATGAAAAGGCGGCGCAGATCAGAAATACAATCAAGGCGATTGAAAATCTGACAAACGAAGACAGTTCCGTGCAGGATTTAAATCCCGAAGACAGAGACTATATCGCCTGGGCTGCGGAAGGCGTACTTATGACATTTACGGTTTTTTCCATGCGAGGCGGAAAAATGACAGGCCGCGATCTGTTCCGCACCCGCTCCGCCGCCGATGAATGGGAATCTCTGGAAACTTTTATTACTTCGTATTATGACAGCGTCCGTCCTCCTCCGTTAAAGATTTTTTTACAGACGATTATTTCAAATAACATCACAGGGAAGCAGCGTAAAACAGTAAATTCGTCTAACGAAGGCACTGAAAGCCATGATATTATACCATTATTGAGCGGCTGGATTAAGACAAGTTTTAATTTTGAACCTGAATTTATTTTTACAACAGATAAGCACCATACTGCTATTCTTGCAATGGCGAGGCAAAATGCGGATGAAGATTTACGCAAACGGCTGAAAGAAAGGGGAGCCGGTCCCGCTCTTGACGAGCTTATGCGCGTGTTGAATCTTGAAATAAAACCTGAAAGGATCGAGGGTTTTGACATATCTCATCTTGACGGCAAACATCCTGTNGCTTCGTTAATTTCGTTTAAAAACGGAATTCCCGACAAAAAAAATTACCGTTATTTCAAACTGCGCACCGTGATTGGAACAGCGGATGATTATGCCGCAATGCGTGAAGCGGTGCGGCGGCGTTATTCCCGCTTAATAAAAGAAGGCACGGAGCTTCCCGATTTAATCCTTGTTGACGGCGGCATTGGGCAGGCGAATGCTGCAAAAGAAGTGCTGGACGATCTGGGCGTTGATTGCAGTCTTGCAGGTCTTGC
>WRGH01000179.1 GCA_009787285.1 Brevinematales bacterium | reverse complement strand
GATTCCCTTGATATTGAGATTATAGCGCCCGAACCGGGAACAATGCTCCCCTGCTCTTCGCTGATTATTTTCTCATTTATCAAAATCATTTCCAGTTCACGTTCTTCCTCAGACAGCGGAAAATTTTCCTTGTGCGCCTTATTGAAAAAGCGGGCAAGGTCTTCAGCGCGGTAATCATGCGCGTTCCAGCCGTGAAGGCTCTCAATTTCGGAATCGGGGGCAAGCCGTCCGCGAAAGCCTGTTTTTTCCGTAAAGAAGGCAAGTCTTTTTAGCATCCTGTCCTGTACGGCATAGTCCGCAAAATCAAAGATCAGCAATGAGGGAAAATTATCCCAGCTAAAAATTTCATAGCTAAGGTTTCGCCAGTTCTCTCTCGGCCATTCAACAACAAAGGCGGGGTCCGCTTTTACCGGCTGGGGAAAAACAGGCAGGGACTGCTGCACATTCAGGTAAAATGACGTTACGTTATCCGCCGAAAGAGCCGCGTATCCGTCAGCGGGNGAAAAAACAGGCGGTATGGAAATATTCTCCGTTCCCNGGTATATTTCAAATCTGCGCCCCGCAAATTCCATGACAGCTCCGGCGGAAGAAAAAGACGCTTCGATTCCGGTAAACGAAGGAGATGAATAAAAAGAAGACGGTATNTCTATCACGTAACCGGAATCATTCGCATATACAAAGGGACTTGCAAAAAAAAATCCTCCGTCTGCGCTGGTGAATCCGAAAAAACGTTTTATAAAACTAATAGAGCGTATTTTAAAAACAGGAGAAGATTTTTTTCCGGTAAATTCATTTGGCTCAGGCATTAGGTAAAACTGTCCGTTAAAACTATCATCAACCGGTATTGAATAAANGCAAATACCGTCAAAGTCCAACGGAAGCTGCCATGAAGCCTTTCCCGTATTCAAAACAATCGAATAATTTTCCCTTTCTGTATTAACCTGCGGGAAATCAATCTCATATTCAATTTGAAGAGANGAATTTAACGGAACAACAAGCGAATCGTCAAAACGGTATTCAGTTTTTTTTGACTTTGACAAATCCACAGCGCCTTCACGCCCAGCGCGGCTTTTTGCAAAAAGAACAGCGTTAGTTCCAAAGACAGAAAATTTTATTTTCTTCTCTCCGCCGCAGGATACAAAAAAAGGTATAATAAAAATAAATATCACGTATGTGATAATCTTTCTTAAGAACAGTCTCATAACATAATAATTTTTTGCGCAATAAGTTTAGCCAGATAGAATCTTGAATCAAGTTCTGCGTCCGCTTTATTTTCAAGGAAATTTTGAAATTCAGCCGTAAAAGATTCNGGCAATACCGGCAGTTCACATACCTGTTTATAGTAAGCGCGGTGAGACGGTTCAAAACGCCTGTTTATGCAAAACAATGTAAGACATGCGCTCTTTATAAAGCCTGCCGACGCTATTAGATAGTGAAATTTGTCCTGCTGAAAACACGCGGCTCCCAAATCAGACAGAAAATGCTCCATCTTTAATTGAACCGTGCTTCGCATCTCCTGCCAGAATAAATCGCCGGTGTTTTCAAGACGTTTTCTTACATCATGAATCCAGCTTGAACGTGAAAAAATAATATCGCAGTTTGCAAGCCGGTAAAACCCGTAAGTGCCGGAATCCTTTATAAGCCAAAGAGATTCACNGTCGGTGCAGGCAATGTTTACAAGCTCGTCAATTTTTTTTGTTTTTTTATATTCAAGNCTTACGGGAATGTCGCCTATCAGAAAACGGTCCTTTTCATTTTGGCCTGAACTTTCAAAAGCCGCAACATCGTCTCCGTAAAGACGGCATCGCTCATCAGCGCCGGGAATGTGAGCTGAATAAAAAACATCAAGGATAAGCGCAAAATACGGATCCAATATATCAGGATGGGCGGCTTCATTCAGTGTAATACATTCCACTCCTTTCCATGAAGAAAGAATTTCAGTAAACCGTTCTACAAGCACTTTGGTCTTATATTTCATTACAATTCCCTTTATTATTAGTGTAGCACGGGTTTAATAATATGGAAACAGATAAAACNTACAGGCAAATATACCTTGTTCTTGTCCCTCACCGCGATATAAGGCTGATATATAAAAATTACAGCTTAAGTCTTTTTAAACAAGGTTTTTACGGAGCGTTCCACATCCCATGGATCGCTCCTCTTGCCGCAATCTCACGTCCATTTAATGCGGACGAATTAAATAACTGCGCCCGTATTCTTAAAGATTCATCTAAAAACGGCAAGATTTGCGCCTCAAAAGCATCTGCCGTTNCGTTTCCGGTGAATGAAAATAATTTTTCAATTTATGGTCCGGAACTTGACATTAAAATACCGCAGGGAGCATTGGGTGAAGCGGAGAAAAAAGTAACTTGTTTTTTTTCGCCGTCTGTAATAGGCGCTTTACTTTTTGAAAGCGGAANTGAGACAGAAGCCTTGCCTCCCCCTCCGCAGGTATCTTTTAAAGCGGCAGCGGCGGCAAATATGTATTTGTTTCCGCTGCTAACAAACGGCGCCGCAGGTTTTAGCTGGAAAATAGGGAAACTACATTGGCTTCCAAAAGTGCAAAATTGTTCAAATTCCGTTGATTTTTTGTAAGAAATTAACATAACCTATTTGACATTTTTTAAATAATTGAAATAATTATAAAAAAGCTCCGGTAAGTAACACTTAAGGAGGCAGGGTGTTGAAAGGAAAAAAACGCCATGATTTCGTTTACAGAATGTCATGGATACTCTTTCGCCGTTTTTTTGCCCGTAAGTTCAATTTTGAATATGATGCAATAAGACCGGAAAAATCTCCTTTTTTTGTTATTTCAAATCACCTGACAAACTGGGATCCAATTCTTATAGGACTTAGTTTCGGAAGAAACCTGTATTATGTCGCTACAGATCAAATTTTCAGAATGGGGCTGAAAAGCCGTATTCTCAAATTTCTATTTTCACCTATACCTCTTTCTAAAACAGTACAGGAAACTCAAACGGTTATTTCCATTTTCAGGCGGCTCAAGGATAANTGCAATATCTGCATCTTTGCGGAAGGCAGCACCTCATTTGACGGCGAAACAGGCGAAATACAGCCTTCAATCGCCAAGCTGATAAAGAGAGCCGGAGNAACGCTTGTTACATACCGCTTTACCGGTTCTTATTTTACATTACCAAGATGGGCGCGGTTTATCAGCAAGGGAAAAATGGAAGGCCGTCTTGTGCAAATTTACAGTCCCGAAAGAATCTCCGCCATGTCAACAGAAGAAATTTTTGAAGCGATAAAAAGTGACATTAATGTAAGCGCCTATGACATACAGGAAAAAAACATGACGGTCTTCCGCGGGAAAAAACGGGCGGAATACCTTGAAACGGTTTTATACTGTTGTCCGAAATGCAGGCAGTTTGCATCGTTAAAAAGCCATGATGATACGNTGTCATGCAAATGCGGCTTTAAGGTGCGATTCAATGAATACGGCTTTTTTGAANTACCGGAAAAAACTGAAGAGCCTCCGTTTAAAACAATAACCGCATGGGCAAAATGGCAAAAGCGGGAAATTNAAACGCTCGCGGGCAATTCCGGCGGCAATACGCCGATCTTCACAGACGGTAACCAGCGGCTTTTTAAAGTTGACAGTGCAGACCATGACACATTCATTGCG
>WRGH01000178.1 GCA_009787285.1 Brevinematales bacterium | reverse complement strand
TTTATCAAACTTGCCGCCTGCGTGGAGCCGTGTCATTACAAGCTCAAGAGCGCTGACATTTTCGGTTGGGTGAATATCAACCGGAATACCACGCCCGTTATCTTCAACACGGACAATATCATTCCCTTCAAGAACAACGAGAATATTGGTACAGAAGCCCTGCATGGCCTCGTCAACAGAGTTATCTACAACTTCAAAAACAAGATGATGAAGACCGTCAATACCTGTCGTCCCGATGTACATACCCGGACGTTTGCGGACAGCTTCCAGTCCTTTTAAAACTGTAATATTTTGCGCAGAATAATCGTTTGTGCTCATTTTTTAAGTATACAAACTTTAAGTAGAAGGGTAAACGGGTAATGCCGTACGCATAATTTATAAATTACCGGCTGACTTCCGGATAATTTTTTCAAAAATTCGACTAAAATTCTATTGCAAAAAAACACAGATTATGGTTATAATTTTTTTCTGTCTGTTTAAGGATTTTACCGGAAAAAACAACCAGTGAATATCTTGTGGAAAACTTCTGGAAAAAGCCGGTACAGAAAAAAAATAAATAGAGGTGCGCGGGCGAATAAAAATACGTATAATGGGCATAAGCTAATTATATATCAGATAAGGAATTAGCTGAATTATACTTGTTCAAATATTACGAAAAGTTAAATAATTTTGTGCAGAATTTACATTGAAAGTTTTGAAGAACAATATTATTCTTGTGGATAACGTGTTAATAAATTGCTAAAGGGCTTAAAATGGCTGATTTGGATTATGAGGGTTTTTGGAAAGAAACCCTGATCCAACTGCGGAATGACCTAGGGGAGGAGGAATTCAGCGGCTGGTTTTCAGATATGAAATACCTGCGTACCCGGTTTGATGAACAGACCGGAAAAAACGGCATCGTAATAGGTGTTCCCTCGGCTTTTCATCGAGATAAGGTGAAATCCCGCTATCAAAATACAATAAATTCAAAAATAATGCTTCTTTCCGGCGCTGAAATTGCCCTTGAATATGAAATAACTGGTAAAATTGCAAAAAATGAGACCACTACACCGCAACTTTTTCAAAATGACGGGGAAAAAACCGCTGATACCTCGCAGGAATCACCAAAACCGAAAAAAAAGAGAGATAAACATACTCAAATGCGGGATGATTATACATTTGACAGTTATGTAATAGGAGAGAATAACAATTTTGCGGCAAACGCCGCCCTTGCAATAAGCAAAAATCCGGGAAAAACTTATAATCCTTGTCTGTTTTTTGGCGGCGTAGGGCTGGGAAAAACACATTTGATGCAAGCCATAGGTAACTATATCCATGAAAATTCGGATAATAAGGTTATATATGTAACTTCAGAAGACTTTCTAAATGAATATCTTGACGGTATTGCGCAGGGAAAAATGAATGTTTTTAAAAATAAATTCCGTTATACCGACGTTCTCTTAATAGATGATATTCAGTTTTTTCAGGACAAACCCGGTGTACAGGAAGAATTGTTCCATACTTTTAACGCCTTGGTAAATGCCAAAAAACAGCTTGTTTTTACATGTGACCGGCCGCCTTCGGAATTAAAGAAGTTCTCAGAAAGGTTAATTTCTCGTTTTGAACAGGCTTTAAAAACGGATTTACAGCCGCCAAGATACGATGAACGATGTGCAATCCTTAAAAAAACCGCAGAAATCAAAAACACATTAATACCTAATGAAGTAATTGATTTAATAAGCAAAAATATATCTTCAAATATCCGCGATCTTATTGCCGCCCTGAATACGCTTATAGCATATACGGAGCTTATGGGAAAGCCGGTTACCCTCGAAATTGCCCAGCAACGGTTAAAAGACACTTTTAACGCATCGAGACAGGCAAATTTTTCAATGGATAATATAATCCGCGTTGTATCGGAATACTTCTCTCTTACTCCAAATGATTTAAAAGGTAAAAAAAGAACCCAAAATATTGTTTTTGCCCGTCAGCTTGCCATGTTTATTGGTAAGGAAATGACTGATTATTCAACAACGGAAATTGGACAGGATTTCGGCGGTAAAGACCACACTACGGTTATGCATTCAATTGAAAAAATAAAAGGAAAATTACTTACGGATCCTACTTTGGACTCGACAATAGAAAATTTAAAAAGATTAATAAAGGAATTCAGTGCAAAATACTAGAAAAGATGTTATTATTATGTGGATAAATAAAGCTTTGTGGAAACTGTGTAAAAATATGCATGTTTATCCATGAATTTGTTAATTATTAATTATAATACAGATAAGGAATTAAGTGAGTTTTCCACATTTCCGAAGGCTTATTATTGTTATTATTATATATATATTTAATATAATTAAGGAGGCAAAAATATGAAATTTACATGCAGCAAGGAAGCTCTTTTTAAGGAAATTTCCATAGCCCAAGAGATTATTTCCTCGAAAAATGCTATTTTAATTTTATCTAATATTTATATTGAAGCGGAAAAAAACCGTTTAATAATTAAAGCAAAGGATATGAAGGTTAATTTTCAGACTGAAATTCCTGTAAATGTTATTGAACCGGGAGCAACTACTGTTTACGGAGAAAAATTTTTTGGAATTATAAGTACTTTTCCTTACGATGAAATTGAATTTTCACAAAAGGATAATGTCGTAATAGTAAAGCCTATTTCACAGAAAAAGCCTGAATATAAACTAAAAAGCATATCTTCCGAAAAATTTCCTGAATTTCCNGTTTCTACTTCGCCTTTTTTTGAAATGCCNATTAAAGATTTCAGAGAAATGGTACAACAAAGCGTATTTGCTGTTTCTGATGANGAAACNCGTTATTTTATGAACGGTGTGTACATGGAAAAAAGCGAAGACACCATAAATATGGTATCCACAGANGGAAGACGNCTTGCTTTTATAGCAAAATCTGCGGGAAAGAGTATTAAAGATTTTCCGGGTATTATAATTCCGCCGAAAATACTNAGCACAGTTTTAAAAAGATCCGGCGATGANGGAATAATAAATATTTCTGTTAATGATAAAATGATATTTATAAATTTTGCATCATATCAATTTTCTTCTGTTTTGATAGAAGGAATGTTCCCAAATTACAAAAAAGTAATTCCGGAAAAGCAGGATTTTTCCCTTTCAGTAAAACGCGATGAAATGCTGAATGCTCTAAGGCGCGTTTCGCTTATGGTAGAAAAAAAATCACACAGAATTTTTCTTGGGATATCTCCGGGTAAAATGGCTGTTTATTCCGAAGAAAGCGAAATAGGAACTGTTGAAGATGAAATTCCGTGCAAATACGACGGTGACGAAATAACAATCGCCCTTAATTACCGTTATCTTGAAGAACCTTTCAAAGTAATGACAGACGATGAAGTTAAAATTCGTTTCAGCAGCGCAATAAAGGCAATAACCATTGAGCCTGTTCCTGCAAAGGACTTTTTTCATATTATAATGCCAATGCAGTCGTAATGCTTTTTTTCTCTCTTAGAACTGCGGCTTTCCGTAACCTAGCCGATACGGAAATTTTCACCGGCATAAAAGATGTTTTCCTTGTGGGGGAAAACGGACAGGGCAAAACAAATTTTCTGGAAGCCCTGTATTTTTGCGCCTATGCTTCTTCTTTCCGTAAAGTCAGCGACAGCGAATTAGCACGTAACGGAGAGAAAGATT
>WRGH01000177.1 GCA_009787285.1 Brevinematales bacterium | reverse complement strand
TCAAGCGGATCAAGTCCGTTTCCGAGAGACTTGCTCATCTTACGGCCATGTTTATCGCGCACAAGGCCGTGAATGTAAATGTCGCGGAAAGGCGCAATGCCTGTAAACTCAAGCCCCGCCATTATCATTCTCGCAACCCAGAAAAAAATTATATCGTATGCCGTAATAAGCGCCGTAGTCGGATAATACTTTTTAAAGTCATCAGTATTGCAGTTCGCGTTTTCCCACCCTAAGGTACTGAAAGGCCAAAGCCAGCTTGAAAACCATGTGTCAAGCACGTCGGGGTCCTGCTCAAGATTTGCGCTCCCGCAGGCAGGGCAAGCTGCTATGTCGTTACGTGAAACTGAAAGCTTTCCGCAGGCCTTGCATGTCCATGCGGGAATTCTGTGTCCCCACCACAACTGGCGGCTGACGCACCAGTCCCTGATGTTTTCCATCCAGTGTTTATACGTGTTTTCCCATTTTTTGGGATAGAAAATTATTTCTCCGCGCTGCCATGAGGCAAGGGCTTTTTCCGCAAGAGGTTTCATTCTTACAAACCACTGCTCCGATAGGAATGGTTCGATTACTGTATGGCAGCGGTAACAGTGCCCGACCGAATGATTGATGGGCTCTTCTTTAACGTACCAGCCGCCGTCTTTTAGGTCTTCAATTACAACCGCCCTTGCCTTTGACACGGAAAGTCCCCGGTATTTTTCCGGAACTTCGCCGTTAAGCGTCCCGTCCGGATTTAAAATGTTAATAACAGGCAGATTGTGACGTTTCGCAAGTTCCCAGTCATTGGGATCATGCGCTGGNGTAATTTTTACCGCTCCTGTCCCGAAGGATCGCTCAACATAGGAATCAAACACTGCGGGAATATCCCGATCCGTCAGCGGAAGACGGAAGGTTTTTCCTTTAAGCGCAGTATATCTCTCGTCTTCGGGGTGGAACGCTACTGCTGTGTCGCCTAACAAAGTTTCAGGGCGGGTTGTGNCAATTTCGATATATTTTTCTTTATCGCCTGTTAAAAAATAACGCAGATGGTACATTTTCCCATGCGTGTCTTCATGATCAACTTCGTCATCGGCAATGGCGGTTCCGCAGGAAGTACACCAGTTTACAAGGTAATTTCCTTTATACAATAAATCGCGCTCATAAAGAGTAACGAAAACTTCCCTGACGGCGCGCGAAAGGCCTTCGTCCATAGTAAAGCGCTCGCGCTTCCAGTCAACGCTTGCGCCTATTTTTTGAAGCTGTTTTGTGATTATGGCGTGATGTTCGTTTTTAACATTCCATGTTTCTTCAATGAATTTTTCCCGCCCAAGTTCGCGGCGGCTTTTTCCCTGTTCTTTGAGTTTGCGCTCCACTACATTTTGAGTGGCAATTCCCGCGTGATCTGTTCCCGGAACCCACAATACGGGAGAACCCGTCATGCGGTGGTAGCGGACAATTATATCCTGNAGACTGTTGTTAAGNCCGTGTCCAAGGTGGAGAACGCCTGTCACATTCGGAGGCGGAATTACAATAACAAAAGGTTTTCCACTGCTGTTTCCCGCGCTTTCAGGGGCAAATGCGCCCGCATTATTCCACAAGTCATAAATCCGGTCTTCAAAAGTTTTTGGATCATANGCTTTTGCAAGTTCAATTGAGTTCATGCAATATTAATATACTTTTTCAGCGTAAATAATTCAACTATAGGTAAAGTTGTTCATAAACATCAGTTTAAGAACAACTTCCATAAAAATAAATTGCAAAAAACAGGTTTTACTGCTATTATTTTATTAAAACATGAGGGGAAATTAAGAAAATATGCCTTTGGACAGGGAAAAAGCAAAAAGAAACCTTGAAACAGTTCTTGAAAAAATGCATAAAGATACCGATATTTCTTTGCTAAACGAGTATCACAAGCTATATAGAAAAGAAATATCACTTTTCAAGCGATCATGGGCGGCAGCATGGCTGTTTATGTATTACGATCAAAAAGAAGTTCCNAATATAAAACCTGTGNCGTTGAAACCTGCGGACGTAAAAAAATCAACTATAGATGAAAAAACGTCTGTGCCTTCAGATATCGCATTGCCGGAGGACGCGTCAAAGAAACTTTTTATCAGTATCGGAAAGAACCGCCGTCTGTATCCAAGGGAAATTATTACTCTTATCATGTCAAAGACANCNGTTTCAAGAGAAGATATCGGCATTATCCGGATACTGGACAATTATTCATTTGTTCAGGTAAGGGATACAAAAGCGGACGAAATCATTAAAACGCTTAACGGAATAAGGTTTCGCGGCAGAACACTGACTGTTAATTACGCCAAACCAAAAACCGGCGAAGAATAAGCTTTAGGTATTAATAAGCAGCGACAGGATTATTCCTATAAAAATACCGTTAAAAACAACGCTTGAAATCAATAAAATCCATGACAAGGCTTCAAANGAATACGCTTTTATCACATAACGGCGGATTATTGATTCCGGTTTTGCGGGCAATATGCCGTAAAAGACAAACGGATCTTTAGATTTTTCTGGCAGGTTGTCTTCCGCCGGATTTTCTTCCGTTAGATCACTTTTTACAGGCGGCAAAATACCAAAAAAATACCANTGCTGTGTTTTTCCTTTCTTAACTGTTTGCGGAATTAAAAAGGGAATATCTCCNTTTAAAGCNGCAGGCGGAAGGGAATTCATTTTAACGTATCCGAATTTTTCTCCGGTATGCAGCAATGTACTTTCCTGATTTGGTTCCAGATATTGCAGCGGAAGACGGATAATATCCCAGTATGCTTTGTATTTTCTTGAGTACCACCTCAACCGTCTGTAAAAGTTTATAAACAGCAAGCCGGGCGGAATGAATGGAAGGATTGGGATAAATACCGCGACCAGCGCGCTGATTACATTTAATTGAAACGCAGGTCTGTTAAGAAGAGAGGTCGCAATATAAACCAGCGACAAAGCGCCGATACCAAGCGCTAACGGAGTAAGACTATTCCAGTATTCGTTTCTGATTCTTGCAGACAGAATGATTTGGTTAGTTAATTCACTTTCATGGCAATTATAAAAAATTACAATAAGCGGATTTTCCTTTGTAGAAACAAAAATCAGCCTGTTGTTTTGCAATTTGATAAACCCGCCTATAAATACCTTAACGCCTTCCGTTAAGGTAGAGACGCGGTTCCAGCGAATCTGTTCGGGAGGTTCAGGTATTTCCTCTCCGTCATTTTTTGGCAGCAAGAAGCATTTTGTATTTTCAAGAGAAACAGGTATTGTAAGATCATCTCCTTTTACCCAAAGAGTCTGTCCGTCCGTTATGGATTCAATTTCGCCTGTAAAGCGGAAGATTCCGCCTTCGTCCGCGAGCTGACGGTAATTACGGTAATCAAGCATGGGAGCCATGCCCAGATCAATAAACCGCTTTCTGAATTGTTTCCATTTGTAGCGTACATAGACGGCTCCTGTAATTGGCATAATGCCGTAAAATACAGCCACTATTAAAAAGATCACTAGAAAATAATATGTTCTCGTGTTACTATCCCCGCATGTCAAAAAAGAATATTACGCATCTTACCGTAGGCCCAATAGCAACCAATTGCTGGATCTACCCGTTGGGTGAAAAAGAAGCCGCCGTCATTGATCCCGGCGCTGAAGAGGACTTGATTGTTTCCACCCTAAACAAACTCAATCTTGTACCTCGCTATATT
>WRGH01000176.1 GCA_009787285.1 Brevinematales bacterium | reverse complement strand
AGATACTCATAGCCGACGACGAGCATGTTAACCTTGACGCATTTGAGTTAATGCTTTCCAAACTTGGCTTCGTGGTGGAAAAAAGCGATAACGGCGCTGAGGTCATTGAAAAAGTAAAAAAATTCCATCCCAATCTAATCATACTTGATAATATCATGCCCGGCATGACAGGCCGCGAAATAACAAAAACCCTTAAAAATGACCCTAGTTACAAAAATATCTCAATTATAATACTTTCCGCCCTTGATGACGTAAAGGAAAAAGTCGCCTGTTTTGAAGCGGGAGCTGACGACTATATAACAAAACCGTATAACTTTACCGAAGTGCTTGCCCGCATTAATGCGGTGCTGCGCAACCGGACGCTGTTTGACCAAATAGCGGTAAGGGAAATACGGCTGGCTCTTGCCGAAGAATTAAACAGGGACTTAAAGGAAAATCTTTCCGATTTTGCCGGAAGTATAGACGAGCTTGACAGCGCAATCGGCATAATTCAGAAAAATGCCGAAATAAACAATGAAAAATTAGGCAGTCAAAAACTCGGCGATCTTGTAAAACCTGTGAGTGAAAAACTCCTGTCTGTCCGCAAGCATATTGCGGCTCTTGACGCAAGGATTGAAAAAACAATCAACGAATGGAATAATCATAAAAAAGATGAAATAGGGCTTTCTGTACTTGAAGGCCAGATACGAAAATTCCTGCATCAGGAGCAGGAATAAACAAGGTTGCAGCAAAAATGCCTAAACGGGAAGGGAAAAAAAATAATATTGTCGTTCTTGGCAAAACCACAAGTTTTACCGGAATATTAAAATTCGAAACAACATTGAAAATTCAGGGAAGTTTCCGAGGAACGATTGAAGCCGTAGGCGATCTTATTGTTGATAAAGACGCCGTAGTAGATGCCGACCACATAGCGGTAAGCTCTCTTACCGTTTACGGAAACGTGTCAGGAACAGTGCAGGCGCATAACAAGGTAGACATGATGAGCGGCGCAAAAGTACACGGCGATGTAAGCGCGGCCAAATTACGCATAGCGGACGGAGTGCTTTTTGAAGGCAAATGCAAAATGACAAATGTTGATAAAGATGTGGAAATTTTTCACCGCCCTGTAGAAGAAATAAAGGCGGAATTACAGCGGTTAAATGGAAGAGTGTAATTTAGATTTAAAAAACTGCGGGACATTTGCGGAATTAAAAACACAGGCCGAAAAAACCGCGCAAACGCTTGTACATGAATTAAAAGAGCGTTCACTTACCCTTGTATTATCCGAATCATGCACAGCAGGCCTTGTATCATCCTTTATTGCCGGAGTACCCGGCGCTTCNGCCGTTTTATGGGGTTCTTTTGTGTGCTACACNCCGGAAGCGAAAGTTTCCATGCTGGATATTGACATGGCGCTTATTTCAGCGCATGGCGCGGTGAGCAGGGAAACAGTCACTTCGATGGCGCTTGGCGCATTGCAAAAAAGCGGAGCGGATATAGCCGCCGCCGTTACAGGACTTGCAGGACCGGACGGAGACGGCAGCAATACGCCGGTCGGAACTGTCTGGATTGCTGCCGCTCAAAAAGGAGGAACCATAAAGGTAAATACACACCTTTTTACCGACTGTAGAGAGGCTGTCCGCATCCGTTCAACTATTGCGGTATTTAAATCAATTTTTGATATTTTATCCGGTTGACATAAAANATTAAAAATATTAAGATAGTAGTACCCTTTCAATTACCATGTTTTATAGTGAAAAAGAATCTAATAATAAATATCCTGTCTAATCCTGAGCAATTCTGCAACGGAATGGCAAATCAATAGGTGGTTAAAATGGCAGTAGTTAGAAGAAGCAGAAGACCTGAAGGTAACGGGAACGGAGAAGCCGAAAGTAACGGGGAACAGGAAGATTCCCAAACTTCCGAATCCGGCAACGGAGAAAAAACAAACCGCGTTGTTGTACGCGCTTCAGGCGGAAGGAATTATCAGGATTCACAAGATTCCGATATAGGGAACGGAGGTGAAAATACAGTATTGCCTGCGCTGCCGAAATTACCTTCAATGCCCGATTTGTACGGGAAACCTATACCCCGTCAGGATCAGGACAACTCAAAACCGCGTCTTACAATAAATGAACTTATCAGGCTTAACATGAAAGATTTAAGGGAACTTGCTTCATGCTACAGCATTGCGCATGACGACATGGTTTCCCTGAAAAAACAGGAAGTAGTTTTTGCAATTCTTAAAGCGCATACGGAAAGAGGCGGCATTATATATGCCTACGGTTCTCTTGAAATCCTTCCCGACAGTTACGGCTTTTTACGAAGCCCGCAAAATTCATACCTTTCCGGTCCGGATGACATATATATAAGCCCGAGTCAAATAAGACTCTTTGCGCTAAAAACAGGCGATACCGTTTACGGTCAAATCCGCAGTCCNAAAGAAGGCGAGCGGTATTTTGCCATGCTGCGNGTGGAAACCGTCAATTACGATGATCCGTCCGTAGCCCAAAACCGCATTCCGTTTGACAACCTTACGCCTCTTTATCCAAACCGAAAACTTGACCTTGAAACAATTACAGACGGAATAAGCGAAAGGATCATCAATCTTTTCTGCCCGATTGGCAAGGGACAGCGTTCCCTGATAGTAGCTCCGCCAAGAACCGGAAAAACAATAATGATGCAAAANATCGCAAATGCGATTACGAGGAACCATCCTGAAGTTTACCTTATCGTTCTGCTCATAGACGAGCGCCCGGAAGAAGTAACCGACATGGAGCGCACAGTCCGCGCGGAGGTTGTTTCATCAACCTTTGACGAACAGGCTACCCGTCATGTGCAAGTTACTGAAATGGTTCTGGAAAAGGCAAAACGNCTTGTTGAACACAAAAGAGACGTTGTCATTTTGCTGGACTCAATCACCCGCTTGGCGCGCGCCTATAATCAGACAGTGCCAACATCGGGAAAAATCCTCTCGGGCGGCGTTGATTCCAATGCTCTGCACAAGCCAAAACGCTTCTTCGGCGCGGCGCGCAATATTGAAGAAGGCGGCAGCCTTACAATTATTTCGACAGCCCTTGTGGAAACAGGCAGCCGTATGGACGAAGTAATTTTTGAAGAATTTAAGGGAACCGGCAACATGGAAATTAACCTTGACAGGCGCATTTCCGATCGCCGCCTGTTTCCGGCAATCAATATCAAAAAATCCGGAACAAGAAAAGAAGAACTCCTTCTTTCCGAAGAGGAACTTCAAAAAATCTGGATTTTACGGAAAGTCATCAACCCTATGGACGATATCGAAATCATCGAACTGCTGGTTGACAAGATGAAGAAAAGCAAGAACAATGAAGCATTCCTGAAATCCATGAATACCGGAACGGGAGGCATGGAATAGTCCTTAAACCGTTTTAAACGGAGTTGGACGTATTTACGGAGGATAAAGATGAGAAGCGGAATTCACCCCAAGTACGAAATGACTAAAATAACCTGCGCCTGCGGGAACGTAATAGAAACCCGTTCTACGGTAAAGGATGTCAAGGTTGAGATTTGTTCTGCCTGCCACCCCTTCTTTACAGGCAAGCAGAAACTGGTAGATACAGCCGGACGTATTGAAAGGTTCAGGAAGAAATATAACATTAAAGAATAGGGAATACCTCCAGCAAAGCCTTTCCAATAATAAGTAATAGCGGTCTTACCGCCGCAGGGGGCTTGCCCTGCCGCCTGCAAGGGATATTT
>WRGH01000175.1 GCA_009787285.1 Brevinematales bacterium | reverse complement strand
CTGGGCGGGCGGCACTCTGGTTGTCTATTCGCAGAGATCGGCAAGAACTCCGCGCAATATAACAAATTTTCTTTCAAATTATAATCCTGTAGTTCTGCAAACTCCGCTTTCCCATGATGAAAAACAGGCAATACTGGATTTTGCCCGCCGTTATCATCTGCTCGGAAAATTCAGAGCAAACGAAATAGCCGGGATTTATGCGCCGTATGTCAGGAAAGGAGAATCTGATATTGACGACGCGGCGTATCTTTTGGGAATTGCACATAATTTATCAGGTAACACGCTGTATAAAGCATATACTCCGAAGGACGGCGTTTCCGAAGGAAACGGCGTATCCAAAGGATACGATATGACCGAACAAATTTTCATTCAGCGGCGGGAACCTGTCTGGAATGAATTCGCAAGGCTGATTACAGGAAAAAGAAGCGAGTTAAAAAAAGGAGCGGTCTCATTTGTCCTGAAATTCAGGGAAATTACTCAGGACATAAATACGGCAAAATCCTGCAGTTTTGATCCTGCAATTATTGAACGGTTAAACGCCCTTATAAACGAAGGTAATCAGATTCTTTACGCGCAGCGTAATTGGACGCTGAAAGAGCCGCTTAGGTTTATTTGGCAGACATTTCCGCAAAAAGTACGTTCCCAGTGGAAGGGAATACTCGCTGTTACTATGCTCTTTTACGGACTTGGAATCTTCTTTTCTCTTTTATGCATCCGCTTTCCCGGCATTGCGGAAGAACTTGTTTCTCCGTACCAGCTTGGAGAGTTAGTTGAAATGTATAATCCTGAAAATACGCATTTTTTGAAACCACGCAGCGTAAGCAATGATGCCGATATGTTCGGTTTTTATATTTACAATAATATTTCAATAGCTTTTAGGTCTTTTGCCGGCGGCATGATTGCCGGTATCGGAAGCCTTTTGATTCTTTGTATTAATGCCGGTTATTTGGGAGTTGTAACAGGTCATTTGATAAACGCGGGTTTTGCGGAAACTTTTTTCACGTTTGTTATTGCACACGGCGCTTTCGAAATAACGGCAATTATTTTCAGCGCATACGCCGGATTACTGCTCGGTTACAGGTTTTTCGTAACAAACGGATTAACGCGCGGAGCGTCAATAAAGAAAGCCGGCAGAGATGCATTTCCGATTATTGCAGGTAGTACAATAATGCTTGTTATTGCCGCCGGTATTGAAGCGTTCTGGTCTTCAAAACATACATTACCTTTTATGCTTCGTATAGCATCCGGTATCAGTATGTGGATTCTGGCGCTTCTGTATTTTTTATTCGCGGGCAGAAAGACCGCCGCAGGAAAAACCGATGAATCTTCCGTTTAAAACCGTACCAAAACAAAAAGATGCGCGGGAAGTGGCTGATTCAGGCTTGCTGATCTGGCGTGAAAATTTTATTAATTTTATTCCTTTTTTTGCAATTCCCTTTTGGATTTGCGCGTTTGCCCTTAGATTTCTCCCCGGCAATATGCAGTATTTTTCATGGTTAATTTTATGGATGTTTAGACCTCTCTTTGACAGAATTATTCTGCATATAATATCAGTACGTTTTTTTGAAAGCAGCGCGGGNATTAAGCGGCTGCTGCATGGGCTTGGCAAAAGTTTATTGCGTGGATTGGCAGGCGATCTGCTNTGGAGGCGTTTTAGTCCGCTGCGTTCCGCGATGATGCCGGTGCGTGTGCTTGAACCCCGCAAAAAGTCCGGCAAAGAAAACGCACAACGCAGAAAACTGTTAAAAAACGGAGGCATTAATTTTTGTTTTTTCCTTACTCTGTGGGGAATTGCAGTTGAAATTACTCTTTTATTCGGTGAAATAATTTTTTTTATNTTAATGGCGGATTTATTTACAAACGCCGGTATTTCATTTACCGGAGAATTTTGGGAAAAAGCGGAAATATACATATTTGCCGCATGGTGCATAAATTATATAATAATAGAAACTATTTATGTATGTATGGGCTTTAGCCTATATATCAGCAGCCGGATTAATGTTGAAGGCTGGGATTTGGAAATTATGTTCCGCGGTTTTGCCGAAAAATTAAAAAGCAAAAAGACAGCGGGCGTGTTAGTTGTTTTATGCCTTGTCTGTCTTCTTTTTCCTGTTAATATATTTGCCTTAGATTNGCAAAATGATACAACAGAAGTTCCGNTGGAGATACTGCAGGATATTCTTGATTCTCCGGATTTCGGAGGCGAAAAGGATTCATGGGGAATAAGATTTAAAAATGAGCATGAACCTAAAAATAATTTTAATTTTGACATTAATCCCATTATGGAGAAATTACGCATAATTTTCGCTTTTATCTTAAGATTTATCTTGATTATGCTTATTGCGGCATTTGCCGTATTTTTATTTTTATACGCGCGAAAACTGGTTAATGAAAGAAATAATGCGGCAAAAAAAACCGCCGCGTCAGTTTTGCGCGGAATCCCCTTACTNAATCCTGATGATCTCCTTGAAAAAGCGGCGTACTTCTTTGAACATGAAAACCTGCGTCTGGCATGGGGATATTGCACAGCGGCTGCTATTTTATCATGGTCATTGTACAGAGGACTTGTTTTTCCGCCAAATGCAACCGAAAGCGACTGCGCTGGTATGGTAAAATCAATGACGGCTGACAATCCTGATGAAGCCGGCGCTTTTTGTAGCTTGATTAACGACTGGGTAAGTTTTGCCTATGCAGGACAGCTTCCGCCCGCAGGACATTTTGAAGAAGCCGCCGCTTTCTGTAAATTGCTGAGGACTGCAAATGGATAAACGTATTTATATTTGCGCCGCAATTGTTCTTTTATTTGCCGTGCTTGCGTTTCTTGCGTATGACAACCTTGAAATTTACCCTGAAAAAATACCCAAATCTCCGTCGCGCAAAGTATACAATAACCTGTTTTACGCAATGGAACAATGGCTTAATGAAACAGGACATCCTGTCCGCATTGAAACCTATGGCAACCCTGAAAAAATCGCGGCAAGCCCTGAAACGGCGGCTTTTGTTCATGCATCAGACTGTGGTTGGAAAGGCGCGGAAGAAATTCTTTTACCATGGATTGAGAAAGGTAATTCGCTTTATATTTGCCTGGATTTTTATGATATCGAGGATATTAATGAAAATCTTCTTGAATTTCTTTCCGGTTTGGGAATTGATATAGATACAACATTGTTTTCAGAAGATTTTAGTGGGGAAAATATTCCTAATTTCAACTGGTATTTCCGTTTTCTGATTGACGAAGACGCTGACATATTTACCGTCAGGGACAATCAGGGTAATGCAAGGCTTGCGGAAGTATCTTTGGGAGAAGGAAAATTAACAATTACTGGAATTCCTGTATTTATGTATAACTATAATTTAAAAAATGAAATTAATGCCGCTTTGGCATGGGAATTAACAGGTGCCCGNACACCGGAGGGAATTCTTTTTATTCATATGCGAAATATTGAAAAGTCAATTTTCGGAAGAATAATGGAAAGAGGAAATATGCTCCCTGTAATTTTTTCAGCGTTACTTGTAATAATACTTGGATTTTGGATGGTTATTCCTGTCTTCGGCCTTGTGTTCGAAGAAAGACAGAAAAATTCCCGTCCAATAAAAGAACGTTTTGCGGCTGAAATCAGTTTCTTAAAAAAATATAAAGCGTTAGACTATTATTTAGATATATATAAACGCGAACATCAATATACGGATGAGCGTATTCTCACAAGTGTTTCTGAGGCAAAAGAAAAATACAACTACAGGGAAATAATCAATAAATTACGGAG
>WRGH01000174.1 GCA_009787285.1 Brevinematales bacterium | reverse complement strand
TTGTTCATAAAATTGACAAAACGTTTGAGTATTTCGGGATCGAATTCTATCGTGTTTTTGATAGTTGCGCGGTACTTGTCGTTTTCTTCATTTTTAAGCATATTCATAAATGCCGAATTGTAAACACGGTGCATTCCCAGAGTACGGACAAAGTATCCTTCCATCATCCAAAAAGCTTCAGCTAACAACAGAGTATTTGGCGCTTCAACCGCACAGCGGTCTACTACTTCACGCCAGAACTCGTTCGGGATACACCGATTAAACTCTTCAGTAGTGATTGAATGTTCGGCGCGGCTTGCGATTGCTCCTCCGCTGCCCGGCGCCGGAAACCAGCCGCTGAATGTGCCTTTTTGCGAGCGTCATTGCCGCGTCAAAGCGCACAATCGAAAATTGCTGACACACGCCGATAATTGTGCTGATAACGGCTTCCCGCGCTTCGGGATTCAAAAAGTCAATTTGCGCAGTATCGTTCCACGGCATTGAAGTACCGTCATTTCCGTGATAAATGTATCGTATTTCTCCGGAAAGGTTATCGATCCGCTTAAAGACCACTGCGGCATCGCTGCGCGAAAAGTAATGCTCTTCAATCTGGACGGTTATATCATCTCTGCCTGAAAGGTTACCGCAGTTGTAGTTGTAAGTCGGGAAAGGCGGGTAGGGAAGTTGAAGGAAACGATCAGGGTGTTCAATCATCCAGCGGCTGTCAATGCCAGTATGATTTGGAACCATGTCGGAGCCTAGACGTATGCCGCGCTTCATACAACGTTCACGTAAATTCATAAGCGCGCCCCAGCCTCCCAATTCGCCCGCAATATCGTAATCGTATAGACTGTATGCGGATGCCGCAGCTTCCGGATTTCCCGTCCATTGCTTAATCGTCTTGCTGGCCTGACTTCGCTCCCAAAGACCAATAAGCCAAAGCCCCGTAAAACCCCGGCGCGCAAGTTCGTCAATTTCTTCATCAGGTATTTGGTCAAGACGCGTGATTTGTCTTTCGTATTTTTGTGAAAGCTGGAAAAGCCAGACAAGCGTACTTTTTGCCATTAACACTGTTCTTGGCATCCACTCTTGATCGGGACTGAATCTTTCATATTCATCAAGACCCGCAAAAGTTAATACCTCTGTAGGACCAGGTCCAAAGAAACTTGGTTTATTTTCTTCACTAATGACATCAAGACTCATAAGAAGCCGCGCCATAAATTTAGATANGAGCATNCCCCAATGTTTTCGTATATATTCAAGCTGACCAAGAAGTGAATCCGGCGAAGCCAAAGCGGGAGAGCGAAGAAGATCCCATAAATTCATGCCGTCAGGACCAAAAGGCGGAAGTTCTTTAAAATGCGCTTTTAATTCCTCAATCGCGTTGGGATAAACGGTATTTTTGGACAAATCTTTATCATCAAACAAAAATTTAAACGGATTGAAAGCCGGATTAAGATTTGCAAGAGAAAGCATCAATGTTTCTTCAATTTCGATAGCGCGGCAGCTCTCTCCTTCTTCCGTACTATTTAAATATTCATTAATTATTTTTTCACCGTTGTACACTTTTCTGGGAGGAAATTGTCCCACAAAAGCAGTCAGAAGTCCGCTTGTTTTACTATTGCCCAGATTATTTTCCAGCCTGTTCAATGCGGTCTCAAAAGCATCAGGCTGTACCTGCTCGCGGTATAAAGCAACCACATAATGCAGGATTTCGTCGATTAACCCCATTGCGTAAAGATGACCGGCTTTTATAAACCGTTCAGGATGAGCGGGGTCCTGCTTTGAATTAAAAATCGCAGCTAATTCCCGCGTCTGCTTCATATCAGTAAGAACAACATTTCCTGTCAGGGAAAAAAGACTGTCTCTTAATTTATATTCATGGCGNACATTGCTATTGATATGGAATTCCATNCGGACTTTNCGGTTTTTTGCCCATTTCGTTTTATTTTCCAGTTTGGTGAGTTTAATNTTTATCCTTTCCATGAGNGCTCCTAAATTGCAAATACACCTGATTAAATGGTCTGATTGATTATACTATAAAAATTTATTTATTGCACAGCAAAAAGNCATTAGATTTTTGCAGAATGAATTTATGCATAAATCTGTTGACATTATCTAACTAGTTAGATAAACTAGTTAGTATCTGTCCATTGTGTCTACTTGCGGACAGACTACGTTTATAGGAGGCAAATATGTCAAGCCAGCAAATCGGAATATTTGAGGCTAAAACCCATTTATCGCAAATCATTAGTAAAGTTGAAAATGGCGCAAATTTTATCATTTCNAAGCGCGGAAAACCCGTAGCAAAAATCGTCCCTGTTGAGCAGGAAAAAGAGATGTCAAGAAAAGATGCGATAGAAGAGTTAATAAAAATGCGGAAACATTATCGTGGTAAACCTGGATCATTTAATATACGCGAAGCGATTGAAGAAGGAAGGCGGTAATGCCTGATAAAGGGAGATAATTATGAGCTATGTGTTTGATTCCTCTTTTGTTGCTGCGTTGATCATACCAGATGAAAAGAATCGGGAAGCTATAAGAATTCAAAAATTATTAACTGAAACAGATATAATCAATACTCCTCAGTTATTATGGTACGAAATTACAAATGTTTTTAAAAATTTACTTCGGCGTAAACGTTACAGTCCTGAGGAAATAGTGAATTTTTTTCCATTGATTTCTGCTCTACGATTAACAACGGATTTCGAAACAGGCATAGATTATTCAAAAAAAATATTTGAATTATGTAATGATCACAATTTATCTTCTTATGATGCAGTCTACCTTGAACTTGCATATAGAAAAAAAGCAATACTATGTACATTGGATAATAATTTGAATATTGCCGCAAAAAAATGTGGTGTAAAAACATACATGGAAAAATTGTGAATATCAATCTTTTGCATCAATCCATACACTCTTTCGCCGAAGCCTCGTTCTCACGCTCAGGCGGACCCGGCGGTCAAAATGTTAACAAGGTCAATACAAAGGTAACGTTGAGGCTTCGCCTTGATGAATTGGCAGGGCTTTCAGAGCCTGAGCTTGAAAGAGTAAAATCACTACTTGCAAATCGTATTTCCAATGAAGGTGAATTCGTAATAGCTTCTGACGAAGAACGCTCTCAGAAAACAAATCTGGAAAGAGCGTATTTACGCACGGAAGCGTTGATTGCCTCAGCGGCACAGCTCCCCAAACGCCGCCGTCATTCAAAACCAAGTAAGGCTGCAAAAGAAGCACGGCTTCAAGCGAAGAAGCGTCAGGCACAGAAAAAGGCAGACCGGACTTTGCGGACTGATACGCTTTACCAAGACTAGTGTTTCACGTGAAACATTCTTCATTTTGCCAAACATTCAAAGATAACCCTAAAAAGGCTGTCTCTTTCAATATGGTTTATTAAGCCGTTTTTGCAATGATTTATTATCTTGTTGCAAATATATCTTCCTTACAGCTATAGTAAATCATACATGAAAACTTTGGTATATGGTTCTTTAAACATCGATCTTGTTTTTTCGGTAGACCATATTGCTGCCCCGGGAGAAACTATTTCAAGCTTTTCTTTAAGTAAAAACGCCGGAGGTAAGGGCGCAAATCAGGCGGCGGCGTTGGCAAAAGCCGGAACAGAAACTTGGATTTTCGGGAAAATCGGAAAAGACGGCGTTTTTCTGCTTGAGCTTCTCGAAAGCTACGGAGTACATACCGAAAAAGTCGTACAGTACGAAGGCCCTTCCGGTCAGGCTATAATTCAGGTTGATAAAAACGGACAGAATTCTATTATTCTTTTTGCAGGCGGGAACGG
>WRGH01000173.1 GCA_009787285.1 Brevinematales bacterium | reverse complement strand
TACAGAAAATATATTGAAAAATTTGTCATTTTCAGCAAATTGCTATATAATATTAACTATTATGGCTTCTTTTGCGGCGCATTCCGCCCAGGTTCTTTCAGAAGAAGAAGAAATCTTTGTTGGGAAGATAGAGGATTGGTTAAAAGAAGAAGGCTCGCATGACTTTAATTTGGTTCATGATAGGTTCCGGCGGCTAAGAAATCTGGGGAATGCGGTTTTTGACTATCCGTCAATAAAGGATACAAAATCATTAAGGGATATACTTGTTAATGAACGTCAACTGACAGAATCCTTGCTTGCTTTTTCCGCTACCTCTCATTTATTGCGTACTCCTGCNAAAGTAGCGGCTTTGCGCAGCTTTTTAATAGCGAAGTTCCATGCTTTTTCTCTGCTTTGCCGTTTAACAAAAGAAAACGAAATTTTTTATAAGCAGGCAAATAATATCTCTTTTTCCGTAGTTTTCACGCTTATGGCGGAAGATTTATATTTTTCCTGTCTTGAAGACCCCGGTTTTTCAAATGTTACCAAATCAAAGCTGGCGGATGATTTGATTGCTCTTTGGGACAGCGGTACAGACCCGCGCAGTATTCGTCATTTAAGAGCGCTTTCTTCGCTATGGACAGCCAGAGACTCATCGCCGCCTAGTTTTGGAACAATGGACGGTAATACTGAATTATTGAGAATTTCCATCGACATGGATACGGATACCGAATGGGAGNATTTTTTAAANGAAGAATCCACAAATGATAAAACAAGATGGGCGCTTGAAGAATTTCTTTTTGGCCTTTCTTATGAAGAAATTTTACAGGTGCGCAACAGATTAAGGCGGTATGGAGTCACATCGGTAAGCCATGAAGAAGTGCGTAATTATCTTGATTCCAAACCGGTTTATTCTATAGTGAACGATACCGATCCGCGGACAATCTACGACTTTTTTGCCGAAAGACGCGATGCCTGCGCTTTGCGGAAAAAAGTTTCAGCTTCAGGTCCGCTGCATACGCTTGAAGAAATATATCTGAAATACAGAATTATTCTTGAATCAAGCTGAAATTCATTGATTTTCGTATTGCTGTAATTCATCGTAAATATGTTCCAGCTTAATTCCGGCTATTTTAAACATTGCCTCCGAATCCTCGCTGTCATGGTAGCGGCGCTGGCATACGACGCGCTTTATACCGCAGTTTATGATTAACATGGCGCATGTCCGGCATGGGGTCATCCGGCAGTAAAGGGTGGCTCCGTCTATTGAAATCCCCCGCTTTGCGGCCTGACAAATAGCGTTCTGTTCCGCGTGGACTGTCCTNACACAGTGGGTGGTAATACTGCCGTCTTCATGCAGCATTTTTTTAAATTGATGGCCTATTTCATCGCAATGAGGAAGACCGGCCGGAGCTCCTACATAACCTGTCACCAATAATTGCTTGTCCTTTGCAATTACACAGCCTGAACGTCCCCGTTCACAGGTTGCCCGTTTGGATATAGCCTCGCAAACTTCCATAAAATACTCGTCCCAGCTTGGCCTTTGGTATTCACTCATTTTTCCTCCTAGTATCGGTCACAATATTTTATAAAAACCGGATTATTATGTCAAATTTAGTGTGAGTAATCGGGAATAATATGCCGATAATGAAGAGCGGTGAACTATCTGCAAAGATTAACAGTTTTTTTTGCCCTGCTATTCCTCCTTTTCTATGTATCAGGAGATGCAAAAGTCCTTACTGCGGACGATTTAATTCATGTGGTAGGAAAGGGTGAAACTATTTATTCAATTTCCCGCTTTTACCGCGTTACTGCGGATGATTTGATGAAGGCCAATAAAATCACGGATCCTTCAAAATTACAGACAGGAAAGAAGCTCATTATACCGTCTTCCGCTTTTTCTGAAATTCCGGATACAACAGGAACGTCAGTACCGTTACCCAATACTAACAGCGCCCAGAAGGTTTCATCCGCGACAAATATTACCGATTACCGCGTTGTAAAAGGCGATACTCTTTACAGTATTGCGCGGACTAACGGAATAACCCTTCAAACTCTGCTGGATCTTAACAAATTTTCATCCGGCCATGTTATTAAGGCAGGCGATGTTATTAAAGTGCCGGAGCGAAATACTGTTAATACTGCGCAAACAGCTTCATCCGGAAACAATTCAAATGGAAACAATTCAAAAACTACAGATGCCGGATCTAAAATTTATTCCCTGCAATGGCCTGTATCTCCGAAAGATATTGCGTATATGACGGGACAAACGGGTGTTGTTGTGGGCGGTGAATATAACGAATCTGTAAAAAGTTTGACTCAGGGGAAAGTTATTTCAGCAGGACCTTGGCGGAAATTCGGCAGAGTGGCGATTGTAGAAACATCGGGAGGGTATTTTTATATGTATGGCGGCTGTGAAAGCCTGTCGGTTAAAGTTGGAGACAAAGTATCACCCGGAACGGAAGTAGGAAAATTGGGTATCAATGCAGTTTCTGAAAAAGCCCAGTTGTTTTTCATGGTTTTCCGCAGTGATAATCCTATTGATCCGGCTTTGGCTCCGAGAGCCGCAGGTAATTTGAAAACATAAGAGGTACAAAATGGAAGTCGGAATTGAAAAAACCGGAAAACGATCTAAAAAATTTTTAAATAAAAATAATAAAAGAATAAAAACAAGTAAGGAATCCGATCCTCTGGCTCTTTATTTCAGGCAAATTTCAAGNTTTCCGCTTTTGACGCTGCAGGAAGANCAAAATATCGGGGAAAAAATAATTAATCTGCGCACCAAACTTAAAGAGCTTGCGGCTGAAAAAAAGAAAAACAAAGATATTGATATAAGCGGCGACAAGACCGCTCTTGACAGCGCCCTTCTTCATTATAAAAACAAAATGATAAATTCAAATTTGCGGCTTGTTGTATCCATTGCAAAAAATTACCAGCACCGAGGGCTTTCACTGCTGGATTTGATTGACGAAGGGAACATAGGCTTGATTGAAGCGGTTGAGCGTTTTGACTACACAAGAGGCTGCCGTTTTTCTACATACGGCACATGGTGGATAAGACAGGCAATTATCAAAAGCATTGCCGATAAGGGGCGCGTTATTCGCATACCCATACATATGCTTAATACAATTAAAAAATGTTATTATGTGGCAAAACAGCTTACACAGGATTTAGGCCGCGATCCCAATGAGGATGAATTATCTGAATTTTTAGGTATTCCTGCTTCCAAAGTAAAGGAGATTGTAAAATTTTCGCAGGAAACTGCCAGTCTTGACACAATTGTAGATGACGGGAACCTAACGCGTCTTGCCGATTTAATAAAAGATGATCAAATGAATGAACCGTTTGAAATGGTTTTCTCCATGACATTGCAGGAAACCATGGGCGGCATTCTTTCCCAGTTATCTGAAAGGGAGATGAAAATCATTCAGCTCCGTTTTGGCCTGACTGGCGAAAATCCGCTTACTCTGGAAGAGACAGGAAAGTACCTTGGGATTACCCGCGAGCGCGTCAGGCAGATTCAGGAAAAAGCGATCTGGAAACTCCGTACGCTCCGCGAACTTAAAGATCTTCGGGAAAATACATGAGATACAGAAAACTTATCACGCAGAAATTGTTTAAAGCAAAAAAAAGCTCCGCCGAAACGGAGCTTTTTCAATCTACTGAACGGATTTTAATTCATCAGCATATTTCTGCCAAAGGCTGCTGAGAAGCGACTTGAGTTCCTGCCGGGACAAGGAAATGTATTTTTCCGGCAGAAGAAGCCTTTATTTCAAGTTCCATTTTCATGGACTCAATTATGATGACTGTGTCC
>WRGH01000172.1 GCA_009787285.1 Brevinematales bacterium | reverse complement strand
GTACGGCGGGTACGATTTTTCGCATGACTTACTTTATTTCCGGTTACTGTATGTTTTCCGCAGATTTCACAACTCCGTGACATATTATCCTTCCTTAATTNGGCTCGTTTAGAGCATATATAATATCTATACCAAAAACATAAAAAAATGTAAAGTCCACTAGTGGAACTTATAACAGGAGAAAANGACGCGGGGCGCAGGCTGGACAGGATACTGCGAAAAGCGCTGCCNGATCATCCCCTGCCGCTCTTACACAGGCTTTTGCGTCAGGGAAAGGTTCTGGCGGACGGAAAACCAGCAAGAGCGCAGGATCGTATTGAAAGCGGCGTAAAGCTCTACGTTCCTTCAGTAAAAACTGAAAAAAAAACTGCTGTTTCCGCTCGTTTCTCCGGTACACCTGATATTATATGGCAAGGTTCAGGTCTTATTGCAGTTAATAAGCCCGCAGGCCTTGCAGTTCACGGGCATGAAAGTCTTGACACTATAGTACGCTCATTTTTTGCGGATAAATTGCCGCCTTCGTTATCATTTAAGCCGGGTCCCCTGCACAGACTGGACAAACCTTCAAGCGGTATTGTTGTTTTTTCTGCAAATCTTGAAGGAGCCCGTCTTTTCAGCTCCCTCATGCAGGAACGAAAGGTGCATAAAACATATCTTGCAATTGTAGAGGGGAATGTAGATAAGGAAGAAATCTGGAAAGACTGCCTTGTAAGGGATAAAGACAGAAAAAAAACTTTTATTACACAAGAAAAAACAAGCGGGAGNAAAACTGCCGCTACAAAAATTAAGCCCCTTGCCGTCAGCGGCGGATACAGTCTTATTACGGCTGAAATTGCCACCGGCAGAACCCACCAGATACGCGCACAGGCTGCTTTTCACGGACACCCGCTTTTGGGAGACCGCAAATATTCAGGACACAGGTACGATAGGGGCGGTTTTTTTCTCCATGCGTGGAAAATGGATTTTTTATGTTTTTCAATAGAAGCGCCGTTACCTGATAAATTCAGAGAAAAGACAGAAGCGCTTTTTGGGAAGTTATCTCTAAAACAACCGGTTTTTTGATATTTCCCGATTATACATGAATTCCGATAGCTTCCCTGATTGTATCTACAAGAGTTTTCCTGCCGATCATTTTTCCCGCGATACCGGGTATTTCAACTAACAGGGGATACCTTCCGGAAAGCTGCCAATCAATCAGCAAATCTCCGAGCCATACGGCGACTTCTTCCGTTATTAATAAAATATGACAGCCGCCTGCTGACGGAAATCTTACCTTTTCCGACTGGTCAGAAGGCGGAATATCCGCAGCGTCTCCAAAACCTTCGGTTATTTTCCTGAAAGCCGCAATTGCTTCACCGGAACTATTCACCGCCATTCCTTCAATGCCGATGAACCGGAAAGCAATTACAAGCTCTGTTTCACCGAGAAAAAAATATTCCACTTGATTTTTATCAGAGGAATAAAATAAGCAGCGCTACAAGAAATCCCCAAAGGCAGATACCTTCCGCAAGCCCGACATACGGCAGGGCTTTTCCCGAAAGTTCAGGATTTTCGCTCATTGCGCCCATTGCGGCAGCCCCGATCTTCCCTACAGCCATAGCGCCTCCGACACAAGCTATTCCTACAGAAAATGCAGCGGCAATGTACTTTAACCCTGCAGTGATGGAAGAGCCGTCCGTTTCAGCCTCCTGTGCGAATAAAGCGGCGGATGCAAATAACAGCACACACACAAATAACGCTTTTTTGTTCATTTTGTTCCTCCTATACTCTTAAACCGGAAGGGAGTGAATGCCACCCCTGTCTCGAAAAAGAACTTACTAAAAAATTCATAATATTGAAGACGTACCACCTGAATGGCAACGATCAATCCCTCAAGGACAATAATTAAACTGTTTCCGAAAATTAAAAGCAGCGCNGCCGGAAATGTGCCTGCGGGACCGGAAACAACAAGCGTTTCCGTAAAATAAAAAACAACATAAGAAAGCACCGCATGTGAAAGCGCAAAAGCTCCGACACGGACAAAGCTGATTGTATTGGAAAAATATGTTGAAATTGTTTCCAAAACCTCCACAAAAACTTCAATTACAAATGTAAAAACGCCGTGCTCCAGNGCCGACTTTTTCTGCGCTATACTTTTAATAATTACGGGAGCGAATAAAATGCAGAAAAAAGAAACTGAAATAACCGTTATATCGTACCATTTTATGCTGCTGCCTGTAAAAAGGCGAAAGGCGGTAACCAGCGAGTACCAGAAAAGCACAAGCCCTGAAAACCCTGTCCTTGAAAAAAAAGCCTCAATATATTTTTTTAATATACAGCGATTTGTAATATTTATAATCATCCCCAGTGTGTTCAATATTATCCCGATACCGATTGTGAAGCCGAAAAAATAAAGCAGTTTTGTAATGCTGCCGCCTTTTTCCGCCATCGGCAGAATATTCAGCGCCCTGTCCACAGGATGGCCTATTATTGCGGCGCTGACTATCCTTGTAGGCTCTACAAGCAGTTCCTCGTTTGTAAAAACCGCGCCGTTAAGGATTCCCATGAACATTGACGCAATACCGACCGATATAAGCGCAGTGGAATATTTTCTGAAACCTGCCATAATTTTTAACCCGCGGCTGCTTGATAAAAATCCAAGTAAAAACAAAACAAAACCCTGTCCCAAATCGCCGAACATTACGCCGAAAATAAGCGTATAAAAAAGCGCGACAAGCGGCGTAGGGTCAATTGTTCCGTAAGGAGGAGTTCCGAATGAAGAAACCATTCCTTCAAAACCTTTTACAAAGGAACCGTGCTTGAACAATACCGGCACTTTTTCCTTTCCGTCCCTTACGGAAGAAATTTCATCAGGATTATAGGAACGGATCGCAACTCTTCCGCCGCATAACTCCAAAAGACCCTTTACCGCTTCTTTCACCATATACTGCGGTATCCAGCCTGAAAGCACAAATACGCTTCCTGTTATCACAAGCCGCGATTTAAGCTGTTCCACTGTAAGGGCAGCCTGCCATGACATAATCAGTTTTACAAGTTCAGACGCGGATTCCTCGCTGATTTTTGCCTTTTCGTCAGTAATTTCTTTCAATTCCGTTTCTACTATATTTAACTGTTCTTCAAGGCTTTTTAACATCTCATCGGAAATATTTTTGTAATTTTCAGGCACTGTAACAGGTTCAAACGCTATTTTTTTTAGNTCCGAATCCATGACAAAACGCCCTTTACGCGAACACGCGGCCAGGATACGGTCATTATCGTCAAGCGGAATAACGAGCGCCCTGCCCTTTAAATTTTCACGTAACATATCATGCTTTTTCGGATCAAGGCGGCCTATCCTCAGCGTAAGATAGGAAAGATGCGATAAATCAGTATACGAAACNTTCATCTTAGAAAAAGTTTTGACTTCTTCCAGTGTTTCAAGCAAATGCTGCTTCTCTCCGCCTGCTCTTAATTCCCGCCCTTTCAGGTTTTCCAGAACTGAACAAAGTTTTTCCGTAAGCGCAAGACTCGCTTCATTCGGAATGGAAACATTTTCTTTCGGCTCAGGCGGAATTTCGGTGTTAATGTATTTGCAAACGCTGTGCAGCCTTTCTATTATTTTATCAATGCGGGCAATTTCCTTGTTATCAGACGACGGCTGTGAATCCGGGAAGTGCATTGCGCCGTTTGTCCCAAGGTATTCCAGCACAGGGTTTATATCATCCTTAAAGACTGTAAGTTCAAAAAACTTCATCTTTCGCGGTCTTAGCATGAGAAAAACCTCTCTCTATTCCGCGCGCTAATAAGGTTCATACAGGAACCTCCAGAAGCTTGAATAAATCGGGGCTTTCTATACCCATTGACAGCCCTTCCGCAATGCTTGTAAGAAAATCTTCTTCGTATTGTTTAATCTT
>WRGH01000171.1 GCA_009787285.1 Brevinematales bacterium | reverse complement strand
CGGCGCTGATGAAAGTCATTTGTTCGGAAATGGCGGTTGCGATAAGCAGACGGTCAAAAGGGTCACGGTGAATTAAAGGCAACGATTCAAGAATCGTAAGGTGAGAGGCTTTAATAGGAAGGATTGTAAAGCTATAAGTTTCCGCAAAACTGACGAAACGAGCGACTTGGCCTTTAAATTCCAGTTTTTTCAAATTAATTTTTATTGCAAGTTCCCATGCGGAGATTATACTTAAATGTACCTGATTGGAAAGTTTAAGGATTATTTCTCTGGCTGTTTGAGAAAGAGCTTTATCTCCGTTAAAATACCAAATCGCCGTATGAGTATCCAAGAGGTAGCGATCCATTTACATATAATCCTTAAAATCCTCAAGTGGTTCGTCAAAATCGTCAGCCATAATAAATTCACCCTTTGCGCAGCCGAATCCGCCTCTTTCTCCGTTTTTCGAGATTACTTTGGGAGTAAAGGTAATAATAACCGGACCTGCCGGTATTTCACTAGGCACGTCAATTGTCAATCTGTGGCTGACCGGCACTTCAACGGTTTGCGTAACGCTCATAAGAAAAATATAGCATGAAAATCAGTAATTATCAATGAATACCCCAATTATTGCATTTCCACGAAAACCTGAATAATATTTTCATATCATGTTGGAAAATCTATCCCCTCGTGAACAAGAAATTTTTGACTTGCTGCTTGAAGGAGTCTCGCCGAAGGAAATAGCCCATAAGCTTAATGTCAGCCATTCCGCAGTAGATTTTCACCGTACCAAATTGTATAAAAAACTGGGCATTCATAGTATTCAGGAACTTTTTGCCAAATACTCAGCCGCAGGCAATGGAGCCCCCGCCGAAGAGGAAACTGCGCTCCCTGTTTCCAAGAACAAAGATAAGAGGTTCAAGTTATTGCTTCCTGCCGGGATAGCACTTGGCATAATAATGCTTGCTTTTTCCGTGTTGTTTTTATTGATATTTGTCAAAAAGTCGTCCGCTTATACTGCGCCGAAAGGGGAAATAATACCGGTTATTAATATGGGTTTCCGTTCCGCATCTGACGAAGAAACCGGAGGGAACTCTACTTCGGAAGTTTTTATATCACGGGAAGAAATTGACGGAGCGGACAGTGACATTCTAAATATAAAAACAAATCTGGTAAGGAGAGAAAATCCCGACACTCCTCTATACGCGAATGCGCGTACGGACAGACGAGATGTAATTCAACGATTGAGGCAGGCAAACGGAATACGGTTTAAGGCGAGGGGAGATGGAAAGTCGTGGCTTGTAGGATTTCTTACAAAAGAATCAACTGCGGAAACAAGTTATGCCCATTATAGACATTATTTCGGAACTGTCCGTGATCAGGTAATTATTGTTGATATACCGTATTCGGATTTATTTCTGCCTGAAGATTGGGAACAATACTAGTTTCAATTTAATAAAGAAACAATAAAACTCTTGATTATAGAAGCGTCCCTTGCAGTACAACCGTACGGTTCGTCTTTTTTACAAATATTCGACTTTGAGATTTACTAAAAACTGCTGATTTTACTTGAAAAACCCAAATTTTTTGATATTATATAAAGAAGGAGTTTTTATGCTTGCAGTAAAAGGTATATACAATGGGGCGACGGTTGTTTTGGACAGTATACCGCCAATTAAAGAATGTGAAGTTGTTGTTAATTTTCCTGACATTTCTATGTCTGAACAGAAGCAAAAAAACAGCTTAAAACAAATCTTAAAGTACAGAGGGCAGAACATTTGGGAAGGCGATATTGAAGAAATGAGAAGTTCTAGGTGAATACCATACTTGTTGATACAACTATCTGGATAGATTTTTTCTGTGAAAAAGAAAGATCAAAACAGGCAGATGTACTACAAAAAATAATTGAAGAAGAAAATAATATTTGCATTTGCCCTATAATTTACCAAGAGGTATTACAGGGCGTAAGAGATGATAAAACATTTATTGAAATAAAAAATATTTTACAAAATGTAACTATGATAAATACCCCAATAATGACCGTAACAGACTATGCGATAGATTTATACCGAAGCCTTAGAAAGAAAGGGATATCAATACGAAAACCGTATGATTGTTTAATAGCCTCCTATGCAATAATTGAAGATATTTATCTTTTACACAATGATTCAGATTTTAGCCAAATGGAAAACAACAGTAAATTAAAAATTTTTTCTTATATTTAGAGTCTGTCTATAATGTGGACACATTATAGACAGACTACTTTAAAAACCGCATTTTCGCAGCCTTTAGGCGAGAAAATGCAAGGTCTGTCCACAAAGTAACCGACTTTGTGGACAGATACTATTTAGTCCGTAACCCGCTGATTTTACTTAAAGTCCAACCAAATCACAACCTATGTAATAACTATGTAATTCCCTAGCTTTTCTGTTCTTCCATAAGCTGTACCATATAGTAGGGGGAGTTCCATGAAAAACAAAATTATTATTTTTACAATGGCACTGTTTATAGTAAGCGTCCTGTCTGCACAAAACTCAAGCGGGAACCTGACAACTTGGCCGTTCCCTGATGGGTATAAAACAGTAGAACTAAAAGAAACTCCTGAAGCGTTTCCAAATCCAATGAAAGGATTTAGGCCTCAGAGTGTGCCCAATTACCATGATCTAAAACATCATGAATATGAGAGCGTTTATAAATATTATATAGGCTATAATGTCTTAGAAAAAACATCTAAAGATTCAGTAGAAAAAATAATTGACTGGTGCAATACGGCATGGGGCGGAATTGAAAAGAGAAATATCAAAATTATTCCAAGAGTTGTTTTATCGTTTCCTACGTCAAACCAGCCCGGCGTTCCAAAAATGGATTATTGGCCTGACGATATTCCTAACCCTTCTGGATTATCCCGTTGGGATACAAAAGAGTTAATGGACCGATTGGCGCAATTTATCGCTAAATTGGGTAAAGCGTGGGATAATGATCCGCGGGTTGCGGCAGTTGAAGTCGGGCTTTGGGGGAATTGGGGAGAACATCATCTTTTTCCGGACGCAAACGGAAGAAGAATTCCGGCGTCTTTTCAAAAAGCCTTGGGAGATGCTTTTGCTTCATCATTTCACAACAAAAAAGTAATGGTTCGGTATCCTGATTCGTTTACGGCATACCGGTTTGGATATTATTGGGACGCTTTTGCTTCTATATATGAAGATGGCGGCGGCGGACCTGCCATTATCAGAAGGGATGTTTGGAAAGATCAAATGATCAGCGGTGAAATAGCTTATGATGTTGAGTATACCAAGGCTGAGATGGGAAGTACCCCAAATGAAACACTCATGAATGATAAATATACGGATCATGTAATTAGTTGGATAAACAGACTACATGCGTCCAGTGTAGGCTGGATCGACGAATATAACGGAAGTGATCCTAAATTAAAAGCGAATGCCGCGCGCATTCAAAAAGCGTTGGGCTACCGGTTTGTAATCCGTTCGGCGGCTTATAAACAGAAAGCGGCCAATGGCGAAGAAATAAAAATCGGTTTTGAAGTGTCAAATGTAGGCTCCGCCCCATTTTATTACGACTGGCCTGTTGAAATAAGTTTGCTGAATCAAAACCGCAATCCTGTTTACAAGAAAAAAATAAATGCGGATATCAGGACATGGCTGCCCGGTGAAACATATAAGATTATTGACAGTATCACTATTCCAAATGATTTAAAAAATGATACCTATATTATCGCCGTTTCCATCCTTGATCCTGCCGGGAATCAACCATCTTTGCGTTTTGCCAATATTAATTACTATAACGGAGGCAGAACCCCGCTTGGCATCATTGGCGTTAATAAGGAGCCTAAATATAACAATTTTAACAAGTTTGATAAGTTATATCCTGATAATTCGTTAGGGTATGAACAAGCTCCCGGCCAATCTTCAGAACCTTTAAGGGAGGGTTT
>WRGH01000170.1 GCA_009787285.1 Brevinematales bacterium | reverse complement strand
TGACGGAGAAAGTTGCGGGCGGTCCTGTAATCGTTACCGATTATCCCAAAGATATAAAAGCTTTTTATATGAAACAAAATGACGATGATAAAACCGTACGCGCTATGGATGTGCTTGTTCCTCGTCTGGGTGAAATAATCGGCGGCTCACAGAGAGAGGATGATCTTGAAAAACTTATCCGGCGCATGAAGGAAATGAATTTGAAGACGGAAGATTATTACTGGTATCTTGATCTCCGCCGTTACGGCTCTGTTCCGCATTCGGGATTTGGTCTTGGTTTTGAGCGGCTTATACAGTACATTTCCGGCATGGCAAATATCCGCGATGTAATTCCNTATCCGCGCGCGGTAGGGCAGGCTGAATTTTGAGAATACTTTTTTTATTTTTTGNNTTTATACCGTATTTTCTTTCAGCGCAGTATTTCAGCACTCCGCCGNTGCTTGTTCCGTATACGGCAAATGCGCCTGAAATATTGTCAAAAGCGGCAGTGCTTATTGACGCTCATACGGGAGNGCTGCTTTATTCCAAAAACCCTTATGAGGAAATTCCTCCCGCNTCTCTAACCAAACTGATGACCATGCACATTGCCATGAGTGAAATTGACGCNGGCAGGGCGTCATGGGATGAAATTGTCCCTGTTACGGTGCAAAGCTGGGCAAGAAGCCAGCCGCCCCGNTCAAGCNTGATGTTCCTCGCTCCCGGACAGATTGTAACNTTACGTGAGCTTATGCTTGGAATGGCNATACCGTCGGGAAACGACGCGGCTGTAGCCGTAGCGCTGCGTTTTGCCCCTACAGTGGAAGTCTTTGCTTCTAATATGACATCGGAAGCGCGCCGTATGGGGCTTAATGTTACGCGATTTACGGAAGCGTCAGGGATTTCCGAGTACAATATGACAACAGCGGAAGAATTTGCCTTTTTTTGCCGTCAGTATGTACGGCTTCACCCGCAAGCCTTGATTGAATTTCATTCGGTAAAGGAATTTTCATATCCAATGGCAGCTAACGTATCGCAGGCGTTTAGAAACAACCCGCAGACAATTACGCAGGAAAACAGGAACAATCTGCTTAAGACATTTCCCGGCGTTGACGGACTAAAAACAGGTTATATTGACGAATCCGGTTATAATATTGCGCTTACGGCTGAAAGAAATCAAACGCGTTTTATTTTAATTACTATGGGAGCTGACAACAGCAGNAACCGCGATANTGACGGTATGCATCTTCTTTCATGGGCGTTTGATAATTTTAAAACAATCCGCCCTGAAACCGGCGATATAGAAAGGCCGCGTCTGTGGAAGGGCAGGGCGGACTATGTTGAGCTTAAACTTGCCGGCGCACCTGATTTTACTTCTCCGTTTGACCGCGCGAATACGCTTGTTATTGAATATTTGATACAGGAGCCGTTAATCGCTCCGCTTAAGCAGGATGCGGCAGCGGGATATCTTGTCATTTCTGATGAATACGGTGAATTGAACCGTGTTCCTTTATTAACGGCGCGTGAATACGAAAAAGGAAATATCTTTAAAAGAATTTGGCATTCAATCCTGCTTTTGTTCAGAAAACAGCGTACATAGTGTGTCTTTGCAATAATGCAGTAGTATATCTTTTTAATTTAATATATTTCTTAACTATTCTTAGTTTACCTAATCTTTAGAAAACCAGAATACTCCTATCCGTAAAGAAGTTCTTTTTTAATTATTACAAGCAGATGTTTATCAATTTTTCAAGAATTTTTACCATCGCAAGAGTATCAAGGCGGCAGTAGGCGAGTAATGCCGTCCGTATACGTTCCCGTTCTTCAGGATTTTTTTCAGCCAGTTCGGAATAGATGGTTTGGGCTTCGATACCGTTATGCACAAGATCGAGTTTATTGTAATCAAGCTCCGGATCATCAGGGCAAAGGGCGGGCAATACCTTTTTAATTGAATAGGAGCCGTCCAGTTCAGAACTGTAGTAATCTCTGTGTTGGAAAGGTTTCATAAGATCTTTGATATTGTCGTGTATATTCATTAAATGTGCGGCTATTTCATTTTTGCCCTGTTTTTCAAGCCAATGCGAAAGTTCTTTAATGCATCTTTTTTCAAAACTCATGTTATACACAAGCACGCAAACATTTTGGGGAATATCTTCAAAAAGGCGTACAGCAAGTTCTTCACGCGGGTCAATGCCTTCCTTTGCGAGAAATTCTCTGTGTTCAGGCACAACGCCCTGTGTTTCCTGAATATGGAGCGAATATTGAAAAGGAACCTGCATATAGGGACGCAGTCCGTCAAACGGCGGGATTGTTTCTTTAAAAGTCTCAAAGTCCAGAAAATAAAGGGGATAGCTTAATGTGTCAAGAAAGAGCCTTATAGCCTCTTTGTTAATTACAGGCGGTTTTTTGTAAACAAAAGTTTCGATCTGCAAAAGAGCAGCGTCATTCAGTTTCTCTCCGCTTTCAAGGAGTTGTTTGTAGCTTATAACACCCCTTTTATACAGATCGAATTTTTTATCCCGATGCAGAGAATGTCCCGAAATATCAAATACGCTGTTCTTTGGAATATGTTTCCAGCAGTAGGTGCGGTATTCACATTCGTAAGGATCAAAGCAATACATCCCTATTTCAGTATCAAGTTCATTTTTTTCTTCGGCGCTCTTTTTAAACCGTTCGATATTGGCGTCAATATCTTTCTGCATGGAGAGTACTATTTCCGTACAATCTTGCGCTGTAAAAAACTCTGTAAGGTTGATATCGCCCTGTCTTTCATATTCGTTATTTATGTGCATTATGAAAGTTTTTTTTACGTTTAATCCGCATGAAGAAAGGACATAGTATTGGAACGCAATATCGTCATAGTAGATTGGGTTTATATCGGTCGAACTTTTGACTTCGGTAATTTCGGCTTCGCCGCCGCAAACGCGAAGTATGTCGACACTGCAAAAATTACCGTTAAATGAAAAAGAACCTTCGCAGATTATTGGCGTATTGGCGTTCAAAAGACGTTTTGTTTCGGCAATCATTACCGATTTATCGTTATTGTAGGGAACTTCGCTGTAAGCGCCGTAATAGCCCATTGCCAAATCGCCGACTTTGTTTCCGATATCAAGAATTTTTCTGTTAAGTACGGATTCATCCCTTACTTCGCTTTTATGCTCGTCCAGCCAGAGTATCTTTGGGCATCGAATTCCCTTGCAGTAGCGGGATTTGGACAGGTTCACGGAATCTCCTTAATTTATTATACTCCAATTTTGTATTTATGTTTCAATATCTTTTATTAATCCAGAAAACATTTATAATGAATTGATCCGTCATTTTTTATTCGTATTTCAGGAATATTATTAACTAAACCAAATTCACTTTTTAATTCATCAATAATTTCTTGCTTGTTGATATTGGGATTTAAAAAAATAACAGCCCGATTATGAGAGATTTCAACTCTGCCTCTTGGGTAATAATTATATTCTTTTTTGTTATGGGGACGGTATTTGTTATTGTTTTTAACTTCGCTTTCCCATAATTTTTTATGATTATATGTATTACCGCTTTTCGAATTTAGTTCAATAGAACGGATATTTAGCGGATTTCCGTTTGTATCGCATGGTATACCGAACATTAAAATTTTATAGTTACTTAAATCATTGTTGTCTGAGAGAATCCAGAAAACCCCTGAACATAATTGTTTTTCCGCCATATTAATTTATCTTTGTCATAATTATAACAATAAAAAGTTCTGTCAGTGTACAGGATTTTTTTATTCTTATTTTAAATACGCCTCCAGCCATTCTTTTGCTTTCTTTACCCATGTTTGACCGTTAAATGTTATCGGTTCATTGTCTTTGTCAACTTTCCCGCCCAACATATGATTATCTCCGCTGCCTTCCGGCGTTATCAATTTATGAGGCACGGAAGCTTTTTCCAATATGGTTTTCAGCCTGATTGCATTGCTATAAGGAACTTGATCGTCATTTCTGGCATGAACCAGCAGAGTAGGGGGAATTTTCCCATTATTTGATA
>WRGH01000169.1 GCA_009787285.1 Brevinematales bacterium | reverse complement strand
CCGGAAGTCTTTTTGAAGAAAAAATCCCTGTTTCCAATGTTATTTCAGAAAAACTGGAACGTGTGACTAATGTTAATCTATCATTAAATGATATTTTACCGACTTTGAATAATCGTATTCTTAATTCCGCAAATTTCAAACTTAATATAACTGAGTTAAAAAATGATCCGTTGGCTGTCTGGCTGGAATTGACTATGGGAATAAAGTATTCAGGCATCAGAGCACCGGAGAGAGCCAAACCATTGTCAATAGAAGAGGCATCCGAAAAATTGGCGCAAGCCGCAAATGTTCCAAAAGAAAAAGCAGAAGAAGTTTTAAAGAACTATTTGCTTGAATCCCAAAATATTAAAGATGTTGACAACAAACAACTTTTTCCTTTTAAACTCCACCAATTTATATCAGGTCCCGGAAAAGTACTTTGCACGCTTGAACCAGTAAATACCCGTTACGTTACCCTGAATGCCCAGCGTTATTCGCCAAAAGATACCAAAGCCTTGTTATATCCTGTTTATTTTTGCCGTGAATGCGGGCAGGAGTTTATTCCGGTAGAAAACATTATTGGTAAATGGGAACCTCGCGAAATTGACAGTCCGATTCCCAAAGGCAGTGAAGATGAAATCGGGTTTCTTGTTCCTGTTGATGATACATTGAATTATCATGAGGAATTAGAGGATCTTCCTGATTTCTGGCTTGAAGATTTTCACGGTAATCCGCGTCCAAAAAATACTTATAAAAAATATATCCCTATACCCAAAGATATTAACATGTATGGTGATGAAACAAGCGAAGAAGAAGGCAACCCTTTTTACTATATACCGGGGAAAATTCGTTTCTGCCCGCATTGTTCTTCAATAAATGAAACAAACGAAAAAGATAAAAACCATCTTTCAGGATTATCAGGTGAAGGGCGTTCTTCTTCAACCACTATGCTTACGATAAATATCCTTGATAATCTATTTAAGGATGATCATGACAAGAGAAAATTGCTGGGATTTACCGATAATCGACAAGATGCCGCTTTGCAATCCGGGCACTTTAACGACTTTATTTTTCTTTTAACTATTCGTGGCGGTCTTCTTGCCGCTCTTGAAAAATCAAACGGTATTCTTCATGAAGCCGATTTAAGTGAATTCGTATTTAACGCAATAGGTTTTAATAATGATACTTACGAAATTAACTCTGAATATCTGCAAAATCCTGATATTAAAGGACATCAAAAAACAGAAGCGCAAAGTACTTTGAGATTTATTCTTGGATACCGCCTTCTGCGGGATATTCGAAAGGGCTGGAGGCATAATAATCCGTCATTGGAAGCATTGGAATTAATAAAAATTGAATATGAAGGATTAAGTAAATATCTTGAGACCGACGAAGACGGACTATTACCCGAAATACTATGCCTTCCTCTAACAAAAAGATTAGAGTTATTTATGTTAGTCTTTGACGAAATGAAAAAAAACCTTTGTATTTCCTCGCGTTTTTTATCTCGCAATGAGCATGATAAATACAGGTCATGGTCAAATAATACCCTTAATGAACCTTGGGCGTTTTTACATGATGAAATACTTTCTACAACCAACCATTTAACATTAAAAGTTGACGATAATTGGCGCGGGAGACAAGGTGAAATATTAAACGCCGGTCCTAGGTCAGGAATTGTGAAATTAATTAAAAGGAAATTTTTATGGAGAGGAACTGAATTTGAGAATATAAAATGGAAGGGAGAAGATTATACTGCCATTATAGAAAATATGCTTCAATGGGCAATAAAATACGGATATGTCATAACACAACCTCTAAGTCCTTCCATGATGGGATTCTGCCTTAACAGCAATACATTAGTATGGCGTACTACAACTGATAAAAAGCCTGAAAAGAATGTCAATAATTTTTTTAGGACACTTTATATTCAAAAAGCTAATTCGTTAAAAAACAGTAACTACAACTTGTTTGATTATGAATCACATGAACATACAGCTCAGGTTGAACCTGTTGACCGTGAAATACTTGAAGCCCGATTCCGTTTTGAAAAAAAAGACGTGGAATTTTTGAAAGCTCAAAAGGCCAAATCAAATAAATTATCTTCACAGCGGCTCCCTGTATTATACTGTTCCCCAACTATGGAATTGGGTATTGATATTTCTACTCTTGATTCTGTTTATATGCGCAATGTCCCCCCTACTCCCGCAAATTACGCTCAAAGAAGCGGACGTGCAGGCCGTTCCGGACATGCGGCATTAATAATTACATATTGCACAGCATTAAGCCCCCATGATCAATGGTTTTTTGCCAATAAGAGTGATATGGTATACGGAAAAGTAAAGACTCCCCTTTTTGATCTGGCAAATAAAGAACTTATTGTCAGTCATTTACATTCAATCTGGCTTCAAACATTAGGTATCAACTTGAAACCAAGCATCAAAGAAATTCTTGATTTGGATAAAGGTGATCTTCTTCCAATTTGTTCTGAATATACAAATATAATGAATAATAACGAAGCTCTTAAAAAATCAATTAACCACGCAAAAAATATCTTTAATGAATTACGCAATAAATTAAAAATTGTTCCTTCCTGGCTAAATGATGAATTTATTGAAGCAGAATATAAGAATATTTTTGATGCTTTCAATAATAGTTTCAAACGCTGGCGTGAATTATTTCGAGCTACAAACCAGCAGATGGAGAGCGCTAATAGAGTTATAAAACAAAGCCCTATGAAGAAAGAACGGGAAGACGCTCAACGCAGATATAATGACGCTTATCACCAACGTGAAATGCTTCTGGCTTCAGGCGGGCAAAATTCCGATTTTAATACTTATCGTTACCTTGCAAGCGCTGGTTTTCTTCCCGGATATAATTTTCCTCGGCTTCCGCTTATGGCATGGATCCCTTCTGCCGGAAAATCATCTTCGCCTAATGATGAAAAAGGAACAATGATTATCCGTCCCAGATTTTTAGGGATTTCTGAATTTGGACCAAACAGTCTTATTTACCACGAGGGCAGAACTTATCAAGTTTACAGAGTAAAAATAAATACTTCGACTGGACAAGTCAGCGCAGGCGCCAGATTGACAACCCAAACCGCAAAAATATGTCAGGAATGCGGACATGGTCATTACGATGAAACTTTAATAAGCGAAAGATGTACATTCTGCGGCGCTTCATTGGACGCAAAAAGCCAGATAACGAATATTTATAAAATAGAAACCGTAGAGACCAGATTAAAGACACGTATATCCGTAAATGACGAAGAGCGCCAAAGAATAGGGTACGAATTGCAAACTATGTTCAAGATAAAAAAAGAAGAAACTATAGAGAGTGAAATTTTATACAACAACGAATGTTTTGGATACTTAACATATTATCCTGCCGCAACTTTATGGAGGCTTAATTACGGCTGGAGACGGCGTACAGACAAAAACAAAAAGGGATTTCCCATAGATCCTCTTTCCGGAAGATGGGGAAAAAATGAAGATATTGATGATGACGATGATTCAAGTGATATCGATAAAAACACAGCACAGTTAATTGTTCCTTATGTTGAAGATCATAAAAATATTCTTCTTTTTAAACCTAAAGAAGAAATAACCGATGTAAAAGCCATGGTAACTTTACAAGCCGCCCTAAAAAGAGGGATAGAGCAACATTACGAAATAGAAGAAGTTGAAATAGCGGCGGAACCTTTACCAAATAATGATAATCGAAATTACTTATTATTTTACGAAGCGTCAGAAGGCGGAGCCGGAGTTTTAAGCAGAATTGCCCTTGAACCCGGTGAAATATCCCGAATTGCTAAAAAGTCTCTGGAAATAATGCATTATGATGTTTCAGAGCCAATTCATTCCGTGGCGGATTTAAAAGATGTGCAGGATGCCAATGGTACAAATGAGAAATGTGTGGCGGCATGTTATAATTGTTTGTTATCATATTATAACCAGATGGATCATAAAAATATTGATCGCCAGAATCCCAAGACTCAAGAAATTCTTGTATCTCTTATGAATTCAGAAATACAAAATAA
>WRGH01000168.1 GCA_009787285.1 Brevinematales bacterium | reverse complement strand
CCCCTTTACAGGCGTCTTGCCCGCAGAGGGTTTTCAAATTATCCGTTTAAAAAAGAATGGCAGACAGTAAATCTCGGTGAAATTGAAAAACGTTTTGAAGCTGGAGAAACTGTTGAATTTGCCGCCCTGCACAAGAAAAAAATTATTAAAGGTTCATCTCCGGTAAAGATTCTTGCAATGGGCAGCTTTACAAAAAAATTGAGTTTTAAAGTTGCGGCAGTGTCCGCTTCGGCAAAAGAAAAAATTGAAAAAGCCGGCGGAGATATTACTCTCAATCCTCCGNTGCCGAAAGCGCGGCCAAAAAATAAAAACTCAAACGCGAAAAAAACAGGCGGGAAGAAATAAATGGCTAATCCCATATTCGGTATTTTTAGAGTAAAGGAACTGCGGGAACGGATAATTTTCACCATGGGAATGCTTGTGGTATTCAGGATAGGGGCGGTGTTTCCNATACCCGGCATCAATGTCCGTGAATTGTCCCGGTACTTTGCGGATCAGGTAAATACCGGAAACCCGATAGTTGACTATCTGGACTTCTTTGCCGGCGGCGCATTCTCGAATTTCTCTGTATTCATGCTTGGGATTATGCCGTATATTTCAATGTCCATTATTATGCAGCTTTTGCTTATAGTCTTCCCCAGCCTGAAAAAAATATCCCAGGATGACGGCGGGCGCAAGAAAATCAAGCAATGGCAGCGTTATGGGACAGTCATAGTCTGCATTGTTCAGTCGCTTGCAGTTACGCAGTACGCACAGGTTATTTCACGTAACGTTGATAACCTTCTTTATATAAGTTTCTTCCAGTTTTCGGTGCTTGCCATACTTACAGTTACTACGGGGACTATGTTCCTTATGTGGATAGGCGAACAAATCACAAAGAGGGGAATCGGCAACGGCATTTCACTTTTGATTTACGCAGGAATTGTAGCGCGTCTTCCGCAGGCTGTTTGGGAACTTATTGAAACGATGAGAAGGGGAGACTTAAATCCCGTATTTGTAATTATTGTTCTGTTAATGTTTGTTACGGTAATTACTTTGGTAGTTTTTGAACAGCAGGGGCAGCGTAAAATCCCCGTTAATTACGCAAAAAGGGTTGTAGGAAGGAAAATGTACGGAGCGCAAAACACTTACATTCCTTTCAAAATAAACCCGTCCGGCGTTATTCCTGTCATTTTTGCTTCATCTATCCTTACCTTTCCCCTGCAAATTGCGCAGACAGTCGGAGGCAATGTGCCTTGGCTTGCCGCCGTGGCGACTGTATTAAGCCCAAGGGGTACGCTCTATAATATTCTATATGTGCTGCTTATCGTGTTTTTTGCCTATTTTTATACGCAGGTATCGCTTAACCCGATAGAAATAGCAAAACAGATTAGGGAAAACGGCGGCTCAATTCCGGGTATCAGGACGGAACGTATTGAAGAATATCTGACAAAAATCCTGAACCGTATTGTTCTTCCAGGCTCATTGTATCTGGCTTTAATAGCGGTCATTCCCACATTTATTCAATGGGCTTTTAAATTTCCATCGTCAATTTCCTATCTGATGGGAGGTACGTCGCTCCTAATTTTGGTAGGCGTTGATCTTGATACTATGAGCCAGATTGAAGGATTGTTAAAAATGCATCATCATGAAGGTTTGGTAAAGCACGGACGGCTGCGCGGACGGAACTTGTAAAAGTTAAAGATTTAGGAGAATATAAGGAATGAAAGTCAGAACCAGCGTGAAGCCCATTTGCGATAAATGCAAAGTTATTAAACGGAATGGGATTGTTCGTATTATTTGCCAAAATCCCAAGCATAAGCAAAAGCAAGGTTAGGAGAAATACATGGCGCGTCTTGTGGGAGTTGATCTCCCGAATAAACATGTGAATATCGCTTTGACCTATATTTTCGGTATCGGAAGGTCAAGCTCGGATGCGATTTGCCAAAAGGCAAAGATAGATCCTATGCGGATGATTAATGATCTGTCTCAGGAAGAACTTAACGAGCTGAGGAATATCATTGAAAGTGATTATAAGGTTGAAGGCCGCCTGCGCACCGAAGTCGCGCTTAATATCAAACGGCTTATGGATATTGGATGTTACCGAGGCTTAAGGCACCGCAAGGGACTGCCGCTGCGCGGGCAGCGTACAAGGACGAATGCGCGTACAAGAAAGGGTAAAAAGAAAACTGTCGCCGGTAAGAAGAAATANCGGCTNTAAAATATATTATGGAGGAGTGAGTGGCAGCGACTACCAAGAAAAAGAAAGAAAAAAAATCAGTTTATGAAGGTAATGTGTTTATTCAGGCTACCTTTAATAATACAATTGTCACTATTACCGATTTGATGGGGAATACTGTCTCATGGGCAAGTTCGGGTATGCTTCAGTTCAGGGGAGCGAAAAAATCAACCCCCTTTGCCGCTCAGTCTGTAACAGAAACTGCCGCGCAAAAAGCTTTACAGGCAGGTTTNAGGGAAGTACATGTGTATATCAAAGGACCTGGTATCGGCAGGGAATCNGCTATCAGGCAGCTTGGTATAATGGGAATAAAGGTTAAATCGATTAATGATGTTACCCCAATTCCACATAACGGTTGTAGGCCGAGAAAAACGCGCCGCATATAATTAGGGAGAAGAATTATGGCAAGATACACCGGNCCTGTTTGCAGAATGTGCCGTGTAGAACAAAAGAAGTTAATGCTGAAAGGGAACCGCTGTAAAAGCGATAAATGCCCGATGAATAAAAAAACACCGCGGGCTGCTCCCGGAAAGGATCCCAAATCCCGTCCGGGTAAACGGTCTGATTACGGCGTTCAGTTGCGTGAAAAGCAGAAACTTAAAAGAATTTACGGAATGTTGGAAAAGCAGTTCAGTCTTTTCTTTGAACGCGCTTTACATATGTCAGGCATTACAGGTGAAAATCTGTTTGTGCTGCTTGAACGAAGACTTGACAATGTGGTATACCGTATGCGGTTTGCCTCATCCAGANGCCAGGCGCGGCAGCTTGTTTTGCACGGTCATGTATGCGTGAACGGCAAAAAAATAACAATTCCTTCCTATCTTGTAAATGCTGAAAACGAGGTTAGTATTGCCGAAGGAAGCCGAAATATGACAGTAATCAAGGATGCGCTAAGAGAGTACGGCAAATCTGGCGTGATGCCATGGCTTAGTTTGGATCCTGATGCGATGAAAGGAAAGTTCCTTGCGCCTCCGCGCCGCAGTGATATTACCGATCTCGGTGATATAAAGGAACAGATGATTATCGAGTTGTATTCCAAGTAAGGAGTTATCATGGCCCATAAGAATCTTATGCAAGGATTCAAACACCCTAAAAGTTTTACTTTTGAACATGGGGAACTCAGTCAAAATTACGGAAAATTTGTCGCTTCTCCGTTTGAGCCGGGATTTGGCACGACTGTCGGCAATACTTTACGCAGGGTTTTGCTTTCTTCAATTCAAGGGTATGCCATTACGGCAATAAAGGTGGTTTCTTATGACGCTAACGGAACCGCTCATAATGTATCCAGCGAATTTGAAACAATCCCGAATATTGTAGAAGATACCCTGGAAGTTATTAATAATCTGAAACAGGTGCGTCTTAGGCTTCCCCATGATATGGAGCAGGATGTTTTACTTTATGAATGGAAGGGAAAAACCGAAATAAAAAGCGATGATTTTGCCCGTCCGGGACAGGTGGAGGTTCTTTCTCTTGGTCAGCATATTATGACCCTCATGGACAATGCAAATATAGGGCTTGAAGTGCAAATTGATCTTGGCCGAGGTTATGTGCCGTCCGAAGTCAATGAACGTTACATTGAAGTAATAAATACAATTCCTGTGGACGCTATTTTTTCACCTATAAAAAAAGTAAAATTTGCAGTTGAATCAACGCGAATCGGNCAGAGAAATGATTATGATAAACTGATTCTTGAAATATGGACGGACGGAACNGTAAAACCGGAAGACGCTTTAGCCGAAGCCGCAAAAATCGCCAAAGATCATTTTTCTGTATTTATTAATTTTGATGAAAATAACTTCGGAAGCGAAGATGA
>WRGH01000167.1 GCA_009787285.1 Brevinematales bacterium | reverse complement strand
GAACAACTCTAATCAATGAAGGAGCCGAAAAAATGGACATGGCGAAATATGATGATTTTCAAAAGTTGAATATCCGTGTTGGAAAAATTGTCGAAGCGGAAGATTTTCCGGAAGCGCATAAACCGTCTTATAAATTAAAGATTGATTTCGGCGAAGAAATAGGCATAAAAAAATCTTGCGCACAATTACCGCAAAATTATAAAATTGATGACTTATTAGGAAAACAAGTGCTGTGTGTGGTCAATTTTACCCCAAGACAAATCGGCCCCGCAATTTCCGAAGTTTTAACNTTGGGTGTTCCTGATGATAAAAATGAATGCGTTTTAATAGCGCCCGATACAATTGTCCCGCTTGGCGGACGATTGTATTAATAAAAACAATAACAAGAGATTTCTCTGAAATTCTGTAAAATACGGAAAATCCCGAAAAAAGCAGATGACAAATAAGGATAAAAGATATAATATTTAAATATAAGTGATCCTGACACCGAGACTAAAAGCGTTTTTAACGCGTTTACTCAAGGTAAAAGGCGCCGTGTTTCATGTCATGGGATAATGCGCTTTTTCAGGCGCATTTTTTTACGGAGGTATGACATGGAAAGCAGGGCGGCAATAATAGCGATAATCGTTGAAAACACGGAAAGCGTTGAAAGCCTTAACGGAATACTGCATGAATACTCGCAGTACTTATTAGGACGAATGGGCATTCCCTATCACAAAAAAAATATAAACATCATCAGCGTCGCCATTGACGCGCCTCAAGATACAATCAGCGCGCTTTCGGGAAAAATCGGCAGGCTTGACGGAGTGAGCGCACAAGTAGTGTATTCAAAATAAAAGGATTGATATGTACAACGCCGCTTCGATGAACGCGGGTGAATTTATTTGCCATGAAGAAATTAAGGCTGCCATTGACTGGGTAGAGGAAAACAAACACAACNAAAATCTGATTCGTCAGCTAATGCAAAAAGCGTCTGAATACAAGGGATTAAACNACCGCGANGCGGCTCTTATTTTGGAAGCGGGAGATAAAGACGAAATTTTCCGGCTTGCAAGGCGNATAAAAGAGGCNTTTTACGGAAACAGAATTGTTCTTTTCGCGCCGCTTTATCTTTCCAATTATTGCGTAAACGGCTGTTTGTACTGTCCTTATCATGCGCAAAGCAAAACGATGGCGCGGAAAAAACTTTCACAGGACGAAATCCGCAGGGAAGCAATCGCGTTACAGGATATGGGGCATAAGCGTCTTGCGATAGAGTCGGGCGAAGATCCTGATAATAACCCCATTGAATACATCACAGAATCTATGGAAACAATATACAGCATAAAACATAAAAACGGCGCGATACGCCGCATGAATGTGAATATTGCCGCCACAACCGTAGATGATTATAAAAGGCTTAAGGACGCCGGTATCGGAACATATATTCTTTTTCAGGAAACATATAACAGGGAAAGGTACAAAGAACTGCATCCGTCCGGTCCGAAGTCAAACTATGACTGGCACACCGAAGCTATGGACAGAGCCATGCAGGGCGGTATAGACGACGTGGGGTTAGGCGTACTGTTCGGGCTTGGTCAGTATCTTTACGAATTTATAGCGATACTAATGCACGCCGAACACCTTGAAGCGGCGCACGGCGTAGGCCCTCACACCATAAGCGTTCCGCGCATACGCGCCGCCGAGGGAATAAATCCCGGCTCATTTAAAAACGGCATAGATGATGATACATTTGCAAGGATTGCCGCCTGCCTGCGAATCAGCGTCCCCTATACCGGAATTATTGTCTCCACAAGGGAAAGCGAAGAATGCAGAAAAAAAGTTCTGGAACTTGGAGTTTCCCAAATCAGCGGCGGTTCCCGTACCAGCGTCGGCGGTTACGAAAAAGAGGAAGAGGAAAACACAAAACAGTTTAACGTCATCGACAACCGCACNCTTGATGAANTTGTAAGCTGGCTTATAAAAGATAAATTTATTCCCAGTTTTTGTACTGCGTGCTACCGCGAGGGGCGCACAGGCGACCGCTTTATGTCGCTGTGCAAATCCGGACAGATACAAAACTGCTGCCTGCCCAACGCGCTTATGACATTGCAGGAATACCTGATTGATTACGCGGCAGGCGGCACAAGAGCTGCCGGGGAAGAATTAATAAAGAGTGAAATTGAAAATATACCGAATGAAAAAATGCGCTCGATTGTCATTAAACATTTGGAAGAAATTAAACAGGGAAACAGGGATTTCAGAGTATGAGTTCAAGGAAAGAAGGTTTACAATTAATAACCGCCTCAGAAAAAGGCGATATTGAAACCGTAAAATCATTGCTTAAGAAAGACGTTTATATCCATGCGCAAGACAGAGAGGGCAGNTGCGCACTTGTGGCTGCCGCATATAGGAACAATCTTGAAATTGTAGATTTGCTGATTGCCGCAGGCGCAGATGTCAATATGAAAGACAATACCCTGCAAAGCGCCTATTTGATTTCAACCTCCGATGGATATACAGAATTACTGAAGAAAACTCTCAAAGCCGGAGCGGATGTNCACTGTACGGACAGCTACAATGGAACCGGGCTGATCCGCGCCGCCGACCGAGGACATGTTGAAATAATAAGAGAACTTTTAAAAACAGATATNCGCGTTAATCATATTAACAAGATTGGGTGGACTGCGTTACTTGAGGCAATCATATTGGGAGACGGAGGAAAGCGGCACACTGAGGTTGTGCGTCTGTTGGTTGATTCCGGCGCGGATGTTAACTTGCCGGATAAAGACGGCGTTACACCATTGGCGCACGCTAAAAGCAAAAGTTATACCGGCATTATCAAGATATTGGAAGACGCAGGGGCAAAGAGCTAAGATTTGGGATTAGTTTTATCTTAGTTTTCTTTGTTAATTGTTCACCGTTTCTTGAAAATAATACTTGATTTTTCATATTGTTTGTATATACAATATTGTAGGGCATCGAATGGGAAAAACGATTATAAGCGCAGATGGGAATTTTGAATGGGATGAAGACAAAAGCAGAATCAACAAAGAACTACACGGACTTTATTTTGATGAAATTCTACCTGCTTTTGATGATCCTTTTCTCCTTGAAATGTACGATGAAACCCATTCAACCTTAACAGAAGCCCGTTTTAGAGGTTTAGCGGAGTTACAGGATTTTATAATTCTGTATCTGTCATATACTGAACCGGCAAGCGGACGGACAAGGATAATTTCCGCCCGGTCTGCCGAACCTATTGAAGAGAGGGAATACTATGAATGGCGGAAAAAATTTATCACCTGAAAGAATTGCCGAAATAAAAGCTTTCAAGAATACTGATTTTTCGGACTGTCCAATACTTTCAAAAGAAGAACTAAAAAAACTACGCCCGCGACATCCAGAATACTTTAAGCCTAAAAAACAAGCCGTGCAAATTCGTCTTGATGCCGATGTACTTGCATGGTTCAAAGGTTACGGAAAAGGTTATCAAAGCCGGATAAACTCAGTGCTTCGTGAAGTTATGCTACATAGTGAGCAAGAGTGAAATAGTGAAAGATAACGATTTATTTAACATTGATGATACTCAAGTATTGACGATATTCGATACTAAATACAACAAAAGAGAAAACATATCTAAACATGATTTATTCGACGGCTATAAAACATTGCATGGTATGACCTTTTCATGTGATATAGGATTTCTTGCGAGTATTTTACCTTATTTTGAATATGCGGAAATAATATTGGGAAGTGAGAGAGTATTAGGAAATGAAATAATAAATATATTTGCTGTTGAGAAATTTACGATTGAAATGTTAAAACCATATTTAACAAAAAAAGAAGATATTGTATACAAAAGGTTTTATGATAAGACACTAAAACTATTTGTAAGCCAGAAATTAAGTCATGGAAAATTATTTATATGTGAAGGAGATAATAAAAGCAGGGTAATTTGCGGTTCATCTAATATGACAGTAAAAGGTTTTTCCGGTCAGCAAAATGAAATTAATTTTAAAATAGATAATGACGAAAAATGCATTCAAGACTTCAAAACATTATTCAA
>WRGH01000166.1 GCA_009787285.1 Brevinematales bacterium | reverse complement strand
AAGTGCAGACTTCTTTTCCTTACAAAATTATAACTCCGTATGCGGGAGCGGGGATAAGTTATGCATGGTCGAAGGCCGGTTATAGAGTTTCAGGTTTAAAANTTTCTCTAAGTGAATCTGATAAANATGCGCTGAAAGATCTTGGCGTTTCTCCTTCATCGAATGATTTTGAAACAATCAATAAAGATAGCGGTTTTAATTCNCGGCTCTTTGGAGGATTTTCTATAAATNTGGCTTTTGTCAGGCTTGACTTGACCGGAATGTATGAGATTATGAACCAAAATTTCGGAGCTACTTTTGGTCTAAGGTTTCAGATGTAGGCGGTATTACAAAAAGGTTATTGAAGGACAAATTTCCATACCCTGCGGCAAAACGCAGGGTATTTTAATTTATTGCCTATTTAAAAAAAATATGACATAATACTTCTGTGAAAGACAGATTTGAAACTTTTGATTCAGGCCGCGCCATTTTTTTTATTATGATTTTNGTCTGCTGTGTTCTTATCGGGGCTGTATTGAAAATCGCATCAATGGTGATTCTGCCTTTTACAATTGCCGTTTTATTGGCTTTTGTAATGTATCCGCTGGTCAAGTGGCTGGATAAATTCAAAGTACCGCGTTTTATTTCAATATTGCTTGTCGTCTTTATTATTGCCGCCGGTCTGTCAGTCTTTGGAATGGTGCTTTTCACATCAGGAAGGAATATTTTTTCTCTTTATGTTAAATATGAGAGACGAATAAATGATATATATATCTGGATTGCCCATCTACTGGAACTTTCTTACGATGAATCCTTAACCATTTGGCAGAATCTATGGAGTCAACTGGGAATTCGCACATGGGTATACAATTTTACCATTTCATTTTCTAATATCTTTTTTCAATTTATAACCAGCGCCGTTTTGGTTGTTATTTTTGTTGTNTTTATTTTGCTGGANGCAACCTACTTTAAAGAAAAGCTGGAAATTGCATTTAATAAACATTCAGAGCGTATTCATCAAATGGGACATGATTTGATGTCTCAGGTTACGCGATATTTAACGGCAAAATTTTATATTTCTGTAGCCAACGGCGTAATATTTGCCGCAGCGTTTCACCTAATTGGACTTGAGTTCGCAATTTTTTGGGGTATTCTTCAGTTTATCCTGAATTTTATTCCTAATTTAGGCAGCATTGTATGCGGTTTTGTTGTATCGTTATTCGCTTTGGTTCAGTTTTGGCCTGAACCCGGTCCGGTAGTTATGGTGGTTTCTGTAGTCCTGCTGGTTAATCTTGTGCTTGGATATACAATGGATCCCAAAATTATCGGCGAACACGTAGGAATCTCGCCGCTTATTGTTCTGACTTCATTGGCAATCTGGGGTTATATTTGGGGATTTGCCGGAATGATTCTTGCTGTTCCCATGACGGTTATTATCAGAATATTATGTGAAAATATTGACTTTTTGGAGCCTATTTCAATTTTAGTGGGAACGCGGAAGTCGGTTCTTGCAAAAAAAGCAGAAAAGGAAAAAACTGAAAACTGATTATGTCCGTTCCGTGTTATCCCGATTTTATTCCTTTGGATATTGGCCTGAAAGACAGCCTTCATCCGCGTCTTTCTCTGACATCTGACGGCGTTTCTGAATTTACATTTTCAGGGCTTTATCTTTTCAGAAACAGATATAAATATCATATTTCACGTAACACAGGCGAAGACGGCGGATTTATCATCTCCGGTGTGCAGCCCGCTGCCGGAACAGATCACGAAAAAAAATTCTTTATGACTCCCTGCGCCGCTCCTGACTTGAAAATACTGGAAGACCTGTTTAAAACGCATGATTATTGGAAAAATATTTCTGAATCAGTAATTTCTCCCGTTAGAGATAAATTAGAAGAACGCGGCGTCGTTTTTACGGAAGACAGGGACAATTTTGATTATCTTTACTACCGTAAAGATTTAGCTGAATTGAACGGTAAAAAATACCATAAAAAGAAAAACCATGTTAATCATTTTAAGAATGCTTATCCGGATCATGAGCAAAAGCCGGTGAGTAAAGAAACGATTTCTGCAGCTAACGAAATTTTGGACAGGTGGCGGCAGAACAGTTCGCTGGACGGAGATTATAAAGCTTCAAAAGAAGCGCTTGATTTATTTGATGTTCTTGCGTTGAGGGGAACAGTTTTTTTTGTGAACGGAAATCCGGCTGCTTATTGTCTTGGTGAAAGCATCGCACGGGGAAGGATGTTTGCAATTCATTTTGAAAAAGGAATTGACGAATACAAGGGTATATATCAGTTTATGAATCAGGCGTTTGCCGAATCGCTTCCGCGGTTTTTCACTTTGATTAACCGCGAACAGGACCTTGGAAATGAAGGATTACGGCAGGCAAAGATGACTTACCGTCCCTGCGGATTTGTACAAAAATATACAGGCAAATTAAAATGATGTATTTACAGGTTTTCATGCTATTGAAGAAAGAATAAAATCCGGACGTCTTTGCGGTCCGCTGCTCGTTGCAAAAGCAGGTCCGCGCGCGAAGGAAATTGTTTCGCTTGCAGTAGATAAAAAAATCCGGCTCGAAAGAACAGGAACATTTGACCTTGACGGTATTGCTCCCGATAACAGGGGAATAGCCCTTCAAGTTGAAGATGAGGCGGTCAGCGCTGACATTAGTCTTGATGATTTCATTGCAGGACTTGGAGACCGTAAAAACGCGCTCGTTCTCATGTTAGACGAAATTACCGACCCTCACAATTACGGCGCTATTCTCCGCTGCTGTGATCAATTCGGGGTTGATTTGGTCGTCGGGAGGAATCGCCGCAGCGCAAAAAACTCGGCTGTTATTTCNCAGACCTCGGCAGGAGCCGTTTCCTGGGTAGCGCAGGCTGAGACTTCCAATTTGGCGCGCGCAATGGAAGATTTAAAGGAAGCNGGCTTTTGGATTTACGGAGCCGATATGGAAGGCGAACCTGTTTACACAAAAGATTTAAGCGGCAGGACGGCGCTGGTTATCGGCAGCGAAGGAAGCGGCATTTCGCGCCTTTTGCGCGAACGCTGCGACGGTATGGTGGGAATACCATCGTCCGGCAGGATCGATTCACTCAATGTGTCGGTAGCCGTCGGAGTGCTTCTCTACGAAGTGCGCCGTCAAAGAACATAAAGAGTCAGCGGACAGCGTAACAGTAAACACAATGCGCGTCGCAGGTTCCGTAATCGCCGATNTCAACACTCTTACAGCACAAGCAGTAAGGACGCTGGTTTTTATCCTTGCCGCCTGATTCAAGTCCCCACAATTTATTGATTAACGCCGCGTCTATACATGCGCCGCCTTTAATTCCAAAAGAAGAAAAGTCTTCTTTTTCCGCGCAGCTTTGTATTTCCATACCGGCGGCTTGCGCGCTTTTTGCAAAGCCGCCAAGCAGTTGGGGATTAATGTCACGAGGTTCCAGCTTTTGTAATTCAAGGCGCTTCTTTGCCGCGGGATATTCATCGTAAATACTGATGATAACCCGCGGACAGAACCAGCAAGTTCCCGCGCAAGGAAATCAAAATTCCTGTGGTGAAAATCTTCGTCTGTTATGCTTGTTAAAATGACAGGATCGTAACGCCAAATTACCCTGTCCTGTCCGATTTTTTGAGCCAGTTTTTTCATGGAAGCCAAAACTTTAGATGTATCAGGCACATTGGTTCCAGTTCTGCGGGGTATCCTGTAACAGTAACCATTACATAAAAACGAAACCCACGTTTTTCAAGTTCATCTGCATTTGCAAGAATGTTCTCAGGCTCTCTTGTCCAAAAGACAAAAACATCGGTTCCGTCAAGCGCGTCAGGATTCATCAACTGCGCTGAAGGAAGCAGGGAAACACGTTTTATCTGCTTCGGATTGTAAGGATTCGCTACTTCACAAAATCCGGCATCGAGTCTTTCCATGAACCATTTAAACCGATATCTTGGAATATCGCACCGTCTTGAAACGCTGACAATCATGCGATATTTTAATCCATTGACAAAAATCCGTCTATTTTGTAAATTGAAGAAACTTCCGGGGGTGTAGCTCAGTTGGCTAGAGCGTTTGAATGGCATTCAAG
>WRGH01000165.1 GCA_009787285.1 Brevinematales bacterium | reverse complement strand
AGAATAATACAAGGGCAGTGCTGCACAACTTGTGTTAGGAAAAATGACACCCAGTTTCATTTTTCTAATAAAAACAAATATTCTTTTATGTGAATTTCGCGATTATTCAGATTTCTGCTTCCTTTAAAAGCGTTGTATTTTGTTTCCAGCACTTGAAGTTTGCCTTTTTTTTCTAACATTTCCTTCATCTGTTCAACTGTAATAAAACCTTCCGAATTGAATGAAAGCAATACATATTTTGCTTTTATTTCTTCAACAAGTTTTGTCAGTGAATGTAGGGCTTTATGACTTTTATTATAATCGGAACGATTCCAATTCCCGGGAATTCCTGATATTTTACTTGTACTTTCAGGATACTTATACTCCAATATTAAATTCAGCATAAAATAATTTGAACCGTAAGGATGTTGATTATAAGGAGGGTCCAAATAAGCTATATCAACTTCAGGTAAATCCTTAATAATTTTATTGAATCGCCATTGGAGATAATTGTTTCACAGTTAAAATTACTGAACACAGGAAACGGTAACTTTATGCTGCCGGTAATTCTGGATATAGCATCTTTTTTCAAAGCGCCAAATTGACCAACACCGGTTTCCTTATTCTTGTAAAAACCTTTGAAGACCCCCGAAGTATTTGCATGTATTGACGCTTCTGATAATAACGGTGCTAAAAAATATTTTTGTTCTTTTACAGGAATATTTCCTATCAGTTGTCTTACAGTATCAATATACATTGCATTTCTTGATGTGAAAAAAACTCTTTCGTTTTGTTTTATTTCCTCATCGTTTATTGGGGCGTATAATTCGGATATTATCCCTTTTCTTAAATGGCTTTCCGTTTCTTTTATAATCTCAAAATAATATTTCCGTAATGCAAATATATTAAGCTCAGCCTCGTTTGATAAATAACACTCATTAACTACAGTCGAATATTTTTCCAGATCATTTACAATAAGAAGGTCAGAAAATTGTTTAAAATATCTGGCAACAATTCCGGAACCGCTGAAAACGTCAAACATTTTTAATTTGTCTTTTTTTAATTTTTTTTGTATTCTTTTTATTCCGCTTCCAATAAAATCCAGCAGAGCCCGTTTATTGCCAATGTATGTAATAAGTTGTTTGCTAAGGTATTCTTTTTTTTCATGTTTTTTTCCGGAAACGAATTTTTCCGCACTATCAACAAAAACCTGCTGATCGCTCATAATTACACCATATTACAGTTTGGAAAAGTAATGAATAGCCATTCAGCGTACTTTCGGTAGACGTAAAGGCAATAACTATTTAGTATTATTTATAGGAGTTTTTATGGCAGGAATTATCAATACCAATGTTATTATCCAAGTCGGTCTTATTGTTAAAAATGTGGAAAAAACAAAAAAGAAATGGGCAGAATTTTTCGGCGTACCCGTTCCGCCTACAGTAGATGCCGGTGAGTATAAAGTTACTAAAACCAAGTACAAAGGAAAACCTGCGCCTAAAGCAACATGCAAAATGGCTTTTTTTGAAGCGGGTCCGAATATGCAAATGGAATTGATCCAGCCAAACAAGGAAAAAAGCACATGGCGGGATTTTTTGGATAAGCACGGCGAGGGTATTCACCATATCGCATTTAAGGCCGAAGGTATGGACAAGGTTCTTTCTGTCTGCGAAGGAGCGGGCTTAAAATGCATTCAACGCGGTAAATACGGCGATGCAAGCGGAGAGTATGCCTATCTTGACAGCAAGAAAGATCTAAAATGCATAATCGAATTCCTTGAAAGCTATAACAGGTAATGCCGTTTTATATGAATAAATTACGGTTGGGTGTTCTGGGATGTTCAGGGCATTATGCTTTAAGGGTAGCGGCTCCCTTAAAAATTTCTAAAATAGTTGAACCCTACGCCCTTGCGTCAAGAGATATTGCAAAGGCTAATGAATTTATCAAGACTTATCATTTTTCCAAAACTTATGGTTCTTACGAAACGCTGCTTGACGATCCCGATGTTGATTTTGTGTATATTCCGCTGCCGAATAATCTTCATCTGGAATATATCAAGAAAGCGGCGGATGCAGGAAAGCCTGTAATCTGTGAAAAGCCGGTATGCCTAAACGCTGCGGAAGCAAAAGAAGCGGCTGAATATTGTCAAAAGAAATCAGTCATTCTCATGGAAGCGTTTATGTACCGTTTTCATCCCCAATGGATTCGTGCAAAGCAAATTATCCTTAACGGTGAAATTGGCGATCTATTGTCTTTTAACTGCCATTTTTCATATATGAACAGGGATGCTGATAATATACGAAATAAACCTGAAACAGGAGGCGGGGCAATTTATGATATTGGCTGCTATGCTGTTTCTACCGCCCGTTTTTTATTTGACAGGGAACCTGTAAGAGCAATATGTACCCTAATTAGGGATAAAAGATTCAAGACAGATATAACAACTTCAGGTATTCTTGATTTTTGTGAAGGCAGAACATCAACCTTTACGGTAAGTACTCAAATGTGCCCGCATCAGCGGATTACAGCTTTCGGAACAAAGGGCAGCCTTTCGATAGAGATACCTTTTAATATGCCTCCAAATATATCCGGAAAAATAACAGTTTCGAACAGTGCCGGAGAAAGGGTAATTGAGTCTGAAATTGCAGATCAGTACCTTTTGCAATTTGAAGCTTTTGCAGAATCTGTAATAAAAAAAACCGGAGCGCCGACTCCGGTTTCCGATGCAATTGCCAATATGTCAGTATTGGATGCTCTTTTTAAATCCGCTAAAACAAATAGCTGGGTAAAAATTAATTGATGATTTTCCAAAACTTCAGTTTTTGGAAAAGGCTTAATTTATAAAGAAAATACCATAACTACTTCATTGCCATTCTCGGCCTTTGAAGAAAGTACCAGATTGTTATCGACAAGATTCCAACCATACGTATTTTGAATATAACCAAAGAAATCGTGTTCTCTTAGTTTTTCGGTTTCAAAGAGAGTTGCCATTAATGTGGCTCGTACTATCAAAATANTTATACTTTTGCCTTCTCCAAGTTTATAAGGGGCGGAATAACGGTTTGGCGCTCCTACCCCGCTTATCATTTCCGGGTTAAAATTTACNGTAAAATAATCCATGGTTTCACTGCGGGTAAGAGAACGCCTGTTAAAGCCCGTGTCAACATTCTTAATACGGACTTCGATTAACTTCCAGTCCTTTCCTGTAACATTTGAAAATTCCGAAGACACTTTTTCACCTGCAGTGTTTTTTTCAACTTTTGGGACACTCTTACAGCTTACTAAAAAAGCCGTGATTAATAAACATACAAAAAATATCTTTTTCATAAATACCTCTCTTAAAAATANTCTGTAATTTATGTACAGTCCTGAACAAATCCATTATAACCGATTTATTCTTAATTTTCACTAAAATCCAGATGTTCCTGTGAATCTTTTTCTGCAGATGTTTCATCATCAAGCTTTTCCGGCGCTTTATTGTCCNCTGTCGCGGCAGCTTCGTCTTCCTTGATAATCCTGTCNANCCCTATGACAAAATCCGGCTTGTCGATACTGAGCAGGCGAACACCCTGCGCCGAACGTCCCATTACGCGGATGTCATTTACTTTCAGTTTGATTGATTTTCCCTGACTTGTGATACACATAATGTCATCGTCATCGAGAACGCTTACACAGCCTACAATTTCGCCTGTTTTTTCGGTAACTGTGTAAATTCTTTGCCCGCCGGTACCGCGTCCGTGTGATGAAAACTCAGTGAAATCAACNCGCTTGCCGAAGCCGTATTCNGAGAGAATCAACATTTTTTCAATTTTTTCAGGCGGACGGTCATCAGGTAAATCAACNCGCAGCATACCNGTCAATTCATCGCCGTTGGCTATCTTCATGCCGCTCACTCCGCGNGAGGAGCGTCCCATCGCGCGGATATGCTCTTCGTGGGTACGCAGCGCCTGTCCTTTGCGGGAAATAAGCACAACTTCATCGTTTCCCTTTGTTAAAAGAGCGCTGACCAGTTTGTCGCCTTCATCAAGGTTTATAGCGACAATACCCCTTGTCTTTGCGTTTGCAAACTCGCTTGTTCTTACTTTTTTAACAACGGCGCGGGC
>WRGH01000164.1 GCA_009787285.1 Brevinematales bacterium | reverse complement strand
ACAAGGAACCATTCCCCCATAGAAGGGATTGTTTTAGGATCAACAGATACATTGAACAAATTTTTTACCGCTTCTACGCCGCCCTGTTTCTTTGCGGGTTCATAAATATGCATAGGTCCAAAATGCATATTGGTACTTAGATACGGTTCGGCAATAATCCGCGGAAAATGAAAATAAAAACGGCGGTCGTCGATCTTGTGTATTGTTATGCGTTCTTCGCTTCCGTCAGGCATAAACAAAAATTGCTGATAATAACCTGAGCTTTGACATTCAGGGTCGCCGCTGATTTCGTTATACCAAAAAATAACGTCATCGCTTGTAACTTTTACTTTTCTGTCGGAATTATAATAACTCCAGTAAAGATCATTACGCATTGTATAAACTACCTGCATTGTATTGTCCGCTTCGTTAACAATAACACTGGGTTCAGCGATAAAGCTTTCCCACTCGCGTTTGACCGGGTTGTAATCAATAAGGTAATCGTTCATAAAGCCGACTATTGTAGATGTGGCGTTGTCCTGTTCGGCTATAAGATTATTAAAGCTTTTTGGATCTTCCGTCATTACGGTATACCATGTTCCGCCAAGCTTGCCGGGCAGGAATTCTTCGCCTCTCCAAGGTTTGCTTGTTGTCTTTGCTAGATATTTCGGCAAGCCCCTGCGCGCCCATTGTTTCCAGTTCGTCAGAGGAAAATTCTTCATGTTTTGTGCATGAAAAAAAAATAAGACATAGAATACCTGCAAAAATATGAATATATCTCATGAATTTATGATAAATTAGCATAGTATAATAGTCAATTACGATTATTGCTTAGAGCAGCCGCATATTTTGTTATAAGTTGGGACTGGGTAAGCAGGAAAATGAACCTCCCAGCAGAGAGTTCTAAGTAGGTACTGATTTATTTTTGATTGAATGAGTCAATGCTGCAATAATGTGACAGTAAAACAATAACTTTTTTGCCTTCCGCGCCGTTTTGCCGATTCTAGAGATAAAATAACACCTTTTTCTTGAAAAATACATGATTATGCTATTTTTTTGATAAATATCATAAAAGGATAACTATCAAAATACTCTTAACTGAAGATTGCTGCCGTTTTAATAGGATTACTATGGCGGTTATCCTTCAATAAGCTCAGTCTTTTGCTCGGTAATTTTACTAATTTGATCATTAAGTTTTTCAGCGGTTTTTGTAGTCTCGTTGTATTTTCCTACAGCGCTGTTAAGATGTTTTCCCACAACGCCGTATTCTTCATAAAATTTTCCGAATCTATTCTGAATTTGCGAAAGTTCGCCAAGTATTATTTTGGCATCTTGTTCTATTTTCAGCCCGTTTAATCCAAAAGAAATCGCCATAAGGTACGCATAAAAACTGTTGGGAGAAACAGGGATTACGTGCTTTTCCATGGCATAATTTAAAAGCTCATAATCTTTGTTGGTAAAAGAATCATTTATAATAGTTTCATAGTAAACATTCTCGGCGGGAATATACATAATCGCGAAATCGTAGGTTCCTTCGGCAGGGTTGATATATTTAGAAGTTATTTCGTCGATGCGTTTTTTAACGCTTGTAATAAAATCTTTCCTGAATAATTTTTTATCTTCATCATTATCGGCGGCTATAAATTTTTGAAAACTTTCCAAGGGGAACTTAGAATCAACCGGAACAATATTTTCTCCAAGTTTTATTACCGCGTCTACCTGAGTTCCGTTCTTGAAACTGTGCTTGATCTTATAATTGGCGCTTGGAAATATCTGTTTAAGCAGGTCTTCCAAAAGATATTCGCCTAAGTTTCCGCGCAGTTTTGGAGCCTGTAAAATATTCTGGAGCGAAGATATGTCTTTCCCTATGTTCTGAATATTTTTCGCCGTTGTTTCCAAAGAGCCGAGTTTACTGTTTATATCTCCGATTATTTGATTCGAACTTGAAAGCTGCTTTGTGATGTTACTTTGGGTGGAGTTGAGATTCTGATTCATGATGTTCATCATCTGCTGTAATTGGGTGTTAAGATTGTTTTGCGTATCCGTCAGCAGTTTTTGCTGGCTGGTCAAAGAAACCTGCTGGCTTTCAAGCTGTTTTGTTTTTAATTCGCCTATTTGGTTTTTCAGGTCGATCATCTGCGCCGAATAATCCGCAGTTTTATTTGAATATAATTTTATCAAAATAAGAATGACAAGCAAGAACAATACGGCAAATGCGCCCAGAGTGATTAAATCCATTGCCTATTCAATCCTTTTTATTCGCGCTCCAAGCGATGAAAGCCTTTCCTCAAGATGTTCGTAGCCTCTTTCAATCTGATAGATATTGCGGATAACGCTGTTCCCTTCCGCGCACATTGCTGCAATNAGCATTGCCATTCCGGCGCGCACATCGGGGCTTATAAGCTCTGTGCCGTGCAGTTTTGAGGGNCCTGAAATAACGGCGCGGTGCGGATCGCATAACACAATTCTTGCGCCCATTCCGATAAGTTTATCTACAAAGAACATTCTCGACTCGTACATTTTTTCGTGGACAAGGACAGTTCCATTTATCTGTGTTGCGACTACAATTATTATNCTTATAAGATCAGGCGGGAATCCCGGCCATGGAGCATCGTCTATTTTGGGAATCATGCCGCCGAGATCGTGATTTACTTCCATACTTTGATTNTTCGGCACGTGGATAACGGTTCCCTCGTGCGCCCAGACAATTCCCAATTTGCCGAGGGCAATTTTAGCAGGTCTCATATCTTCGTGCCGCGCGCCTTCAATATGAAGATCGCCTCCTGTTACTGCGGCAAGACCGATGAAGGAACCGACTTCCATGAAATCTGCGCCGATTTCAAACTCACAGCCGGATAATTTCTCTACCCCTGTAATTGTAAGAATATTGGANCCAATTCCTTCTATTTGCGCTCCCATTTTTACCAGCATTCTGCAAAGATCCTGAACNTGAGGCTCGCTTGCGGCGTTTGTTAANATTGTTTTNCCCTTCGCAAGGACAGCCGCCATGACAGCATTTTCCGTCGCTGTAACAGACGCTTCATCAAGAAAAATATCCGCGCCGGTAAGTGATTTTGCGGTAAAGGTAAAATTGTCGCCTATTTTTACTTTTGAGCCTAATTCCGTAAGGACCAGAAAATGTGTATCAAGCCTTCTTCTTCCGATAACGTCGCCGCCGGGNGGCGGAAGGACAACTTTTCCAGATCTTGCAAGAAGCGGTCCTGCAAAAAGAATTGACGCCCTGATTTTTTTGGCTTGTTCCTGCGGTATTCCCGCAGCCTTAATGTTAAGAAGGCGGAGTTTTATGGTATTAGGGGCAAGCGTTTCAACTTCTCCCCCAAGAGCGGTAAACACTTCAAGCATGACATGGACATCTTCAATGTCAGGAATATTCTTTAAAATAACAGGTTCATCTGTAAGAAGCGCGGCGGCTATGCAGGGAAGGGCGGCATTCTTGTTGCCGCTGACCTTGATTGTTCCGTTTAACGGGATGCCGCCGTTGATATGATACTCGCTCATATCATGACTGTACATTTATTAATGTATAACTGTCAATTGCAGGTATGCAAATATATGCTATAATTTCTATGGAGTAATTATGAGAAAATTTTTTGTTATTTTATTAATTTTTGCAGCAAGTTTTTGTATCGGTTGTAAAAAAAAGAATATCAATGAAATTACCGTTTTGCCTATTAATGTAGACGAATATATTCTGGATGGTTCACAACCCCGGCCATTGGTAAATAACGCGNCTATTAATGCTGCCTTTACGCTGGATTACCGGCCATTAAAGGCGGAAGCGGCAAACGAAGTTGAGTTATTAAGAATTCAAGCCCAGCCTAACGGAGCGCCTGCAAATTCACAGGGAAGCGTTACAGGCGGGGGTTTAAGGAAGTTATCGGATTATAAAACTGTTTACTTCGATCCGGCGCGTGAAAACGCAAGGATACAGGAAATTCGCCTTGCACAGGAAGCTGCTTTGCGCGAAGGGCAGGTTTCTTCTTCAAATAAAGANCCGCTGACTGTTATTGACTGGGGACCGAGAGGGGATTATTCTTCCGCAATTCAGCGTCCGTCTGTCTATGTTGTTTTTTCTCAGCCGATGATTCCTCTCGC
>WRGH01000163.1 GCA_009787285.1 Brevinematales bacterium | reverse complement strand
CCCGTAGAGACGGCACGGGTGCGCACGAGGCATACGCCGGTCTCGTCCGTTACATGCGCTTCCTGCACAGCATTGAGCTTGACGAGACCGAGCGGGGGATTAGAGGCTCATGGTCGGAAGTGCAGACAGCGATTGTTCCTTAACAGATAACCGGCGCAAAAAAAAAGCCGTCCCCGCCGGACGGCTTTTTTACGCTTTATGAAAGACCCTTGAGAACCGCTTTAAAAAGTTCGCCTTTGGCATCGCTTCCTACCGCCTTATCCAAGGCTTTAAGAGCCGAGCCTCCGCCGTTAAACGAAACTCCGAATTTGTTGTTTAAGGTTGAACCCAATTCAGAAGCCATACCTGTCAGTTCTTTTTTGTTTTTGACGGTTTTCGCCAGAGTAATTGCCAGACTTGCAATAGAACTAAGGTTCGCCCCGGAGCCTGAGTTGCCGGCAATCGCCGCCGCCAAGCCTTCAATGCCTCCGGCGGCTTTTGTTACTGACCCAGCTTTGCCGGAAGAAATTAAAGAACCTGCCAGACCGGCTAAGTCTCCCAGCTTGGAACTGTCAAGAAGCCCCGACTTTGCCGCTACGGAAGCAATAGTACCTACAATACCGGCGGCTCCTCCGGCTTTATTACCCAACATGGCCGGAATAATCGCCGCCAAATCCAGACCTGGGATCGTTCCGCTTTTCGCTACTTTTTCNCCCGTTAACCCAGCTGCCGCCGCCGCAATACCCGATAAAATATTTAATGCTGATGAACCCATATCTACCTCCACAAATTAATATAAGTAATACCGGCGGGTTTTTCAACAAAAAACGAGTGTTTGAGGCAGCTTATTTTAATTATTCATTCATTTTCTCTCTAAATTCCCGTCTTTCTTCCAATAATAAATCTATCATACGACGGAAAAATGTTTTAAAATTTTCAGGTTTATCTATAAATATATTTGCATCCATTGAAACGTCATCTTCTCTTGAATTAAGATAGACTTTAGCTACTTTAGTCGTTCTGTTTATATAATTTGCAACCTTAACTGCTTTAGCTTTTTCATCTTCAGATTCAATTTCCCAAAAGTTTGGATATAAAATTCTAAACGACTGTAAATCCCTTGTATCCACAATAATGTAAAAAGTTCTCCCTTCCGCCTTAAATTCTACATCGCCGTCTGAATCAACATTTGATTGATAACCTTGATCTTTAAGAAAAGAAATATACATATTCTGTAATTCTTGTTTTGACATTTGCGCATTTAAATTGGCAATACATACCAGTATAAAAGCAACAAAAACACTTAATTTTTTTATTTGCATAAAAATATCTCCTTTAAAACTGTTTTAATTATATATGATTAAGAAAATAAATCAACATAAATTTACTTGCGGTATTCTTCATAACAGACAATCATATTTTCAACAAAACGATCCATTGTATAATTCCGGGAAATTTCTTCCGATCTCTTGCCCATTCTCTTACGAGCGGCAGAATCGCTTAAAACCTCTACAGCCTTTTCCCACAACAAGCCGTCATCTTTTAAAGCCCAGCCGTTTTCACCGTTTATTACCATACCGTCAATGCTCTTGTCTGCGGCGGCAACAATCGGAAGCCCTGAAGCCATCGCTTCTATAAAAGTAATCGGATGAACTTCACTGTGACTGGCGCTCATAAACATATCTGCGGCGGCATAAATCTGCTTGATCTCGTCAGGCCACTGGAAATAGCCTGTAAAAACCACTGACTTGCTTATACCTAATTCGTTACCGTAAACTTCAAGCGACCGGCGGTCAGGTCCGTCGCCGACAATAACAAGTTTTGCCTTTCGCCTTTGCAGAATTTCTTTAAAATTTTCAAGCAAAACAGAAACATTTTTCTCTACCGCCAGCCTCCCGATAAAGACAATCATATCTTCCTCTGCGGCTATATTAAACCGCTTCCGTATATTCCTGCCGCTTTCTGTCAATTCATCGCTTCGATCATAGAAATAAGAAAGGTCGATTCCGTTTGGAATTACCCGCACAGGCTTGTGGNATTTTATTTCCGATAGATAATCGGCGTTTTTATATGACGGCGTAATAACGCACAACTGGCTTCGAAGTATATGTTTAATAATTTTTGACATATTTTTTTCAAACACTCTGCCCATAAGCGGAGGAGCATAATTCAAATAATCAGGATAATAACTGTGAAGCGTATGGATAGACGGAATGTTTAACTTTTTACTTAACACACGCGAAGCCAAATAAAGGCTGAATTCAGTCTGGGTGTGAATAATATCAAGATTAAGGGGCTTAACAATATTATATATCTGTTTATAAATAAACATCCCTATCCGGTGTTGGGGCTCTTTTGGAAATTGAACCGAAAGAAGCCTAAAAACATTCTTTTCTTCTTTTGCTTTTGGATGTTTTACCGTAAAAATATAAACATTATGCCCTCTCTGTTCAAGACCGGTTTTCAGGGCGCGTATGACAGTTACTATACCGTTAACCTGAGGAGTATATGTATCGCTAAAAATCCCGATATTCATATAAACCTTACCACCATATTACTTACATAGTAAGTTACGTAGAAAAATTTAGCAACTAAAAACAATACCAATATAAATTACTTGACCATATTGCTAAATTTTAGTATTTTTCAATATAAGGAAGCTTCTATGTCAAAACAAGATACTCATCCTGAAAAGCCGGATCAGGGAAATCTCCAAACAGAGGCTGAAAACAGCCAGNATGTCGGCGAATCTGCACAAAACCAGGCAGAAAACGGCTCAGAACAGCCTGTAGAACTAACCCCGGAAGAAAAAATCGCAGAATTAGAAGCTCAACTGGCGGAAACGCGCGANCAACTGCTGCGAAAAGCCGCNGATTTCGAAAATTTCCGCAAGCGGATGAATCAAGAAAAGCAAAGCGCCATTGAATATGCCAACCAAAGCCTGCTTTTGGACATTATCCCCATAATTGACGACTTTGAACGGGCAATTTTTGCGGGAGAAAATTCAACAGATATCGCTTTATTTTTAGACGGAATAAAAATGATTGAAAAACGGCTTTCGAGCCAGCTTGAAAGCAAATGGGGGCTTAAACGCTACAACTCAGCCGGAGAGCCGTTTGATCCAAACCTGCATGAAGCCCTTATGGTGGAAAAATCCCCTGATATAAGCGAACCTATCGTTCAAGAAGATATAAGCAAGGGCTATATGCTAAAAGAGCGGGTAATAAGAGCGGCAAAAGTAAAAGTACTAATGCCGGAAAATACAGAAAAAGAGGGAGCATAATAACACTTCGTGTTAATGCCATATTAAAAATCTGCGGTAATGCCGTAATAATAGGAGTTTAAAAATGGGAAAGATTATTGGTATCGATCTTGGAACCACAAATTCATGCGTATCTGTTCTTGAAGGCGGTGAACCTATCGTTATTCAAAGTTCAGAAGGAGGACGCACCACTCCGTCCATTGTAGGTTTTACAAACAAAGGCGAAAGGATTGTGGGCGCGCCTGCAAAAAACCAGATGATCACAAACCCTGAAAATACTGTTTTTTCAATCAAGAGGTTTATGGGACGGCGTTATTCGGAAGTCGGAAACGAAATGAAACTTGTTCCGTATCGTATAACAGAACAGGGCGACGATGTCCGCGTTGATATTGACGGGAAAAAATACTCGCCGCAGGAAATTTCGGCCTTTGTCCTGCAAAAAATGAAACAGACGGCAGAGGACTATCTGGGTGAATCTGTTACCGAAGCGGTAATCACAGTCCCCGCTTATTTCAACGATGCGCAGCGTCAGGCGACCAAGGATGCGGGCAAAATCGCAGGCCTTGAAGTAAAGCGTATTATCAATGAGCCGACCGCCGCTTCTCTTGCCTTCGGTTTTAATAAAGATTCCAAAAAAGACAAGGTTATCGCCGTTTACGATCTTGGCGGCGGAACATTCGACATTTCAATTCTGGAACTTGGAGACGGCGTTTTTGAGGTAAAATCCACAAACGGCGACACTCATCTCGGCGGCGATGATTTTGACCGCCGCGTTATGGAATGGCTAATTTCCGAATTCAAGAAAGATACAGGCATCGATCTTGGACAGGACAGAATGGCGTTACAGCGGCTTCGTGAAGCTGCGGAAAAGGCAAAAATTGAGTTATCTTCA
>WRGH01000162.1 GCA_009787285.1 Brevinematales bacterium | reverse complement strand
AACATGGAAGGCAAGGCAAAGGCAAAAGAAGCCCTGCAGAAAGAATTTAATCTTCCTCGCAGCTCAAATGTGCCTGTAATAGGAATGGTAACGCGTTTGACGGATCAAAAGGGAGTAGGCGATTTATTCGGACCGACACACGGTTCAGCATGGTCAATATGCAGGGATATGGACCTTCAATTCGTCCTTCTTGGTTCGGGAGAAAGCTGGTGCGAAAATGAAATAAATCTGTCGTCAAAGCTTTCCAACTTTAAGGCAAGAATCGGCTACAGCGAAAAAACAAGCCATCTTATTGAGGCAGGTTCCGATTTCTTCCTTATGCCAAGCCGTTATGAGCCATGCGGCCTGAACCAGATGTACTCGCTTAAATACGGAACCCTGCCGATTGTACACAACACGGGCGGCCTTACGGATACGGTAGAAAATTTTAATCAAACAACAGGCGGAGGAACCGGCTTTATGTTTGATTATTTAACTCCGCGGTCAATTTACGATACGGTAGGCTGGGCAGTGTGGGCATGGTACAACAGGCGCGAATATATCGACAAAATGCGAGAACGCGCAATGACGATGGATTTCTCTTGGGAAAACTCCGCACGGCAGTATGTAGAACTGTATGAAGCTGCCCGCAAGAAAATTTAATCATTTAAGGCGCCAATAACATTCTACCCTCAATACAAATAACAGGGATTAGAGATAAATTTATTCATCAATATTTTCTATTTTAAAATTTGCGGTAACTTTTACTTCCATCACTCTGTGTTTTATAACTTTTAATACTGTAATTGTCAAATAATGCCATGAGAGAACTTCACCGGGAACGGGCAGCCTGCCCAGATTTTCCATGAACCAGTTGGCTACAGTTGTGTCCGGTATTTCCTCATTGTTAAATGTTTTTCCGGTGATTATTTCAAGCATATCCCTAAAATTCACATTGCCAAGAACTGTATAACTTCCGTCATCCCCTTTTTTTACAGGTTCCACCACTTTATCATGTTCATCCCAAATTTCACCTACCAGTTCCTCAACAATATCCTCTATAGTGGCAATTCCCAAAGTGCCGCCGTATTCATCAATCACTACAGCCATGTAAGCCTGTTTTTCCTGCATGGTACGAAGCAGTTTTGCAATTTTAATTGTCTTAGTAACATAGACCACAGGTTTGATAATTTCAGACGGAATTTTTTGCCCCTTCATTACCTGATGATAAAAATCTTTTAAAATTATTATGCCCTTAATATTGTCGATTGTATCCTGAAATACAGGCAGACGTGAAAAACCTGTCTTTATGAACAACCGGTCGATTTCTTCAACACTGCTTGCAATTGATACTGCGGCTACATCAATGCGTGGAGTATAAATCCCTGACACCTTTAGTTCGTCAAATGAAATAACCTGGCGTATCATCTTTTCTTCATTGACGTTAATGCCGCCCTCCTCTCTAACCTCTCCTACAAATGTCAGCAATTCATCTTCAGTAGTTGAACGATTGTGCTTTACGGGGAAAATTTTCATTAACAATTTTTTCCATGCGACAGTTAATAAATTAATGGGCGTAAAAATAAAAACGAAAAAGCTCAGAAGCGGAGCAACTCTTATGGCTGCCATCTCGGGCGTTTCTTTTGCCAAAGCCTTCGGTGAAATATCACAAAAAAGCATAAGAAGGACTGTCATTATTAGGGTAGCAATGCTTACGCCGTTTACCCCGAAGAGGCCTATAAAAAGCGCCGTAGCCAGCGTAGATGAAGCTATGTTGGAAATATTGTTCCCTATCAGCACTGAAGAAAGAAGTTTGTCATAAGATTCGAGCATCTTAAGNGCAAGACGCGCGCTTTTTCTTTTTTCTGCAAGGTTTTTCAGTTTAATCCGGTTTAAAGATGAAAAAGCCATTTCACAGGCGGAAAAAAATGCAGAAAAACACAATATAACGCAAATCGAAACAACCAGAGTAAAATAATATGACGGAGATCCTTCCATATTTATTCAGGCGCCGATCAGAATTGAACTGATGAATAATGGTTTTGCAGACCACTCCCTTACCACTTGGGTACGGCGCCAAAAAGCAAAAAATNCCTATAAATTAACTTAAAACATGCAAAAATAAATGTCAACCTTTTTGTGTTTGCAAACAGCTACTTACNCTAATGGCGGAATTTTATCCAAGCGGACTCCACGAGGGAAGATCGTTATCACCTGAATCTTCGGTTTTTCCCGGCAGATCATCATCAAAATACGGATTACTGGGTAAAACAGCAGGCTGCGTATTACGGTTATTTGTATTTGTGCGCGAAGGCGTTGGCGTCCTGTTGTTCCTTTGTTGGGTATTTAGTTCAAGCATTAAATCCGGAGGCAACTGAGGCATTTTAAGAGTATTAATAAATGCATCATCACCAAAACCGCCAAACTGCGTGGAAGGGATCGGTATTCTTGGCTGGTACGGAGATGTTTTATCGTGATAATCACAGTACTGTGTCGGCTGCGTTCCTTCAAGGAAAGGAAGCGTTACCTCTCCTTCATTACAGGCACCTGTTCTTAAAAGACCGGATTTAATACAAACAGTTACGTCAATAATTCCCGAAGACGGTCTTATAAAACTTTTGCGGGGAAGCCCTTTGTGAATTTCACGGAAAAAATCNCCCCACACAGGACCTGCCAATGTAGCGCCGGTCAACTCAACTCCCAAAGAATTACCTGGCCTGTCAAAACCAAACCATACTGCGGTTGTATAATAGGGACTGTACCCTACCGCCCAGGCATCGGACCAGTTTTGCGTAGTTCCTGTTTTGCCTGCCACCGGAAGCTTGTATGAACCTTTTTCATCCCTGAATGTAAACTTTGATCCCCATCCCGCGCCGATTGAAAGAGACCCTTCATCNACAACTTTTTCCATTATTCTGGTCATAACATATGCGTTTTGCGGACTGACAACCTGAATACTGTCTCCCATACGCCGCTGGTTTTGCCGCACTTCTCTTTCAACATCAAACACGACCCGTCCGTTTCTGTCTTCTATAGAACGTATTGCAATCGGCGTAACAGCGCGTCCTTGATTGGCAAAGACTGCGTATGCCCTTGCCATTTTTAANGGNGATGTGGAGATAATGCCCAAACCCAATGGNTAAACACGAGGGAAAGTCCGCCTGATCTGGGCAGAGTCTGTAATATCCAAAAGAGCGGCGGCTCTATCAATGGCAGCGTCAAAACCAATTGTGTCCAGCACTTTCAAAGACGGNACATTCATTGATTGAGCAAGCGCATTGTAAAGCAATGTGGAACCTTTCCATTCTCCTCGGAAGTTCAGCGGAATATACGGAGTTCCGTCTTCGTTGTGGAATACCATCGGAACATCATAAATTAAAGTAGCGGCTGTAACTTTATGAGTATCTATAGCCGCGGAATAATAAAGCGGTTTAAAAGACGAACCCGGCTGAATGTTACCTTGAGCGGCGCGTATAAGCTGATTTGACTCGTCGAATTTTGAGCCGCCTACAATAGCGGTTATATAGCCGGTTTCATTTTCAATTGAGATAAGCGTTCCTTCTACTACATTTCTCTCGGTATTTACCTTTTGCTGGGCAAAACCCTGATTAGTTATGTCTTTTAATTCGGGAATACCGAAGGCGAGAGCGGCCATATCCACAACAGGATTGATCGTTTTTGTATAACGGGAAACCGCTTTCACTTCATTTTGCCCCAAGGCAGTNGCGCGAATATCGGTAAGATCAAAATACAGGGTTAACAATTCAACAATGGGTATATAAGTCCGCTCCGCCTGAACATTGCTTCTTCCGCTGGATCTGGAATATTCCCTGTTGGCTTTTTCCAGCCCTTCCGCCATAAACTTTTCCGCCGCTTCCTGATGTTTAAGATCAAGGGTAGTATGCACTACATAACCGTCACGGTAATAATCCCTCGTGCCGTACATTATTACATCAAGTTCGCGGCGCACATATTCACTAAACCACGGCGCTTTGTCTTCGCGGCTGTAATATGCCGAAATTGAAGCTCTTGTCCAGTCAAAATTGTCCCAGTATTCTATAAATGAAGCTTCAGCTTCATCCTTGTCGGCATAACCGTATTCAACCATCTTTTCAATCACAAAATGCTGCCTGTCCATGGCTTCATTCGGATTATTCAGCGGATTAAAACGG
>WRGH01000161.1 GCA_009787285.1 Brevinematales bacterium | reverse complement strand
GTCCGTACTCTGGGAATGCACCGTGTTTACAATTCGGCATTTATGAATATGCTTAAAAATGAAGAAAACGACAAGTACCGCGCAACTATCAAAAACACGATAGAATTCGATCCCGAAATACTCAAACGTTTTGTCAATTTTATGAACAACCCAGATGAAGAAACAGCGGTTGCGCAATTCGGTAAAGGTGATAAATATTTCGGTATCTGTACATTGCTAGTAACGATGCCCGGACTGCCCATGTTCGGACACGGACAGATTGAAGGTTTTGAAGAAAAATACGGAATGGAATACCGACGAGCCTACCGCGATGAACAGGCTGACGGCTATATGGTAGACCGCCATGAACGTGAAATTTTCCCGCTCATGAAAAGGCGCTATCTTTTTTCCGGCAGTTCAATGTTCAGAATTTACGATCTTTATTGCGGCGGCTCGGTAAACGAAAATGTTTTCGCTTATTCAAACCGCGTATGGTTCAACGGGCACGAAGAAAAGGCGCTGATTATCTACAACAATTCCTACTACGAAACCTCAGGCTGGATAAAAATGAGCGATCCTGCAATTCAGTGCGAAGGCGGCACGCGCAGAGACAGCCTGAGTGAAGCTCTCGCTATACACGGAGAAAATCAATATTTTACGCTGTTACGCGAACAAAGATCGAATTTGTGGTATATCCGTTCTTCCAAGGCAGTATGCGAAAACGGATTTTTTGCGGGGCTTAAAGGTTATGAGACGCAGGTATATCTGGATATTTATGAAGTGGAAGATGATAATAATGGCCGCTGGGCAAGGTTAAATAACGATTTACAGGGCAAGGGAGTTCCTGATCCGCTGGCTTCAATTAAGGATATTTTCCTTGGTGAACTTTATTACAGATTTGTAGAAATTTTTAATCCTGAATTAATAAACAACCTTTGCGAATTCTCCTTCAAAAAATCCGTTGTTGAAACGCTGAATAAACTTGTAAAAGAATTTATAGAGACCGCAGCTCATTTTATAACCGGCGCGAACGGCGCTTATGACGCGTGGACTCCCGATACAGCTGCAGCGAAAGACGGAAAAGATGTTAGCTGCAAATTTACGCCGGTTGGCAATGATGTTATTTTGAAGGAATTCGGCTCATTAATTGACAGGCTGGCAAAAATAATGGACGAGATTAAAAAACCGGCATTCCCGCTTTCTGCCTTTACAAACTGTAAGGAAAAAAGGCATATGCTTTGTTCAGTTATTCTTGGCTATGGAGTAATTTCGCTTTTGCGCTCTGTAATCGGAAAAGAAGCCGATGGCGGTCATGCGGCGGATCTCGCCTTTACACACTGGGACATTGGCCGCAAACTTAGGGATATTTTCCGCAGCTTTGGAGCTTCTGAAAATGAAGTCTGGAAAATTACCGATATTGCAAGGGTTGTTTTAATAAAGACCGCGCATGAACCTTTCTGGAAGAAGGAAACAAAATTTGACGCTTCTGATTTTGCCGCTTTGATACTGGAAGAAAATTATCTTGACGATGATTTTAAGCGTATTTTAGGCATTAACATTTTTGATGACGTTATATGGTTTAACAAAGAAGGATTTGAAACAGCCCTGTTTTATTCGTCATTGTTTTTTATGGTAGAAGGTTCTGTGTATATTTCCATTGACGAAAGAATAAAGCGCATAACGACTGTCTATGATGTTCTTTTAAAAGCGGAAGTAAAATCCGGTTATCGTTTTGACAAACTTCTTGAAAACTTGACAGCTAAAAAAACAAAAGAAAAAGCCGAACCAAAAACAGCCGTAAAAGCCGGTGTAAAGAAGACAAGTGAGAAAACCGCAAAAGTCAGTGTAAAGAAAACAGTAGAGAAACCTGCTGCGAAAACCGGAACAAAAAAAACAAGTGAGAAAGCTGACGCAAAAACAGGGGTAAAGAAGAAAAATGAGAAACCTGTCGCAAAAACCAGAACAAAGAAGACAAGTGAAAAGCCTGCCGCGAAAACCAGCGTAAAAAAGGCGAATAAAAAAGCTGCCGTAAAGACCATAGCAAAAAAGACAAGTAAGAAAGCTGACACCAAAACCGTTAAGGGCGCAAAGTCCGGCAAAAAAGCCGCTGTAATAAAGCCAAAAGGAAAGAAAAAGTGAGTGTTAGCCGCAAATACTGCGTTTTGTGTATGTGCTTCATTGCTTCATTTCCTATATTTTCACAAAGTATGTATCTTGAAATAAATTTAAATAATGTATACAGCAATAATTTTTTTGCTCGTACAAATCAGCCGTTGGAAGTATTCAGGGTAATTGAAAAAGCCGCAAACGATGAAAAAGTGAAGGGCATTATTCTGAATATCGGCTCTTTTTCCGGAGAAAGGGACTATTCTTGGGAACTGCGAAACGCTCTGGAAAAATTTAAGTCCGGCGGGAAGAAAATATGCGCCTTTATCAGCAATGCCGATATGGACGTTTATTGTCTGGCTTCCGCAGCGGATAAAATTGTTATGGACGAACTTGGAACACTGAGTATGCTTGGTTATTCAATGGGTAGGGGTTATGTGCGGCAGACTCTGGAAAAACTTGGAATAGGCGTAAGGGAGCTTCGTTATTTTGAGTATAAATCCGCGGCGGAAACATACACAAGGGATTCAATGTCGGATGCGGATCGCAGGCAATACAGCGATTATTTGGATGATATTTTTAACCTTACCCGCGATACGTTAAAAACTGCGCGGAATTGGACAGATGAAGAATTTGATATTATTTTGAACAAGGATTTTATTTACTCTGCGAGAGACGCGAAAAGCAGAAATCTTGTTGATTATGTGGGCAGAAAAATTGATGTGTTATATGAAGTAATCAAGGAGATGGAAAGCGAAGAAATAAAACATTTTGTCTTGTATGGCGACTCTGCGTCAAGTTTGACCGGCTCTAGAATAAATTACACTCTGCCGAAGGCAGGCGGTCTTTTTTCAAGGCCTCCTGTGATTGCCGTTATTTATGCAGACGGTCAAACTGATATGCAGTCCGGTATGGCTATATTGAGCTTGTCTGAAAAAATCCGTGAGTTAGCTGATAACAAGAGAGTAAAAGCGATTGTAATCAGGATAAATTCGCCGGGCGGAAGCGCGGAGGCCGCCGATTATTTTGCTGAAGCTGTTAGTTATGCGAAACAAAACAAACCTGTTGTTGTTAGTATGGGACAGGTAGCGGCTTCAGGCGGCTATTGGGCGTCTATGAACGCAAGTCATATCATGGCAACTCCCTACACTATTACAGGATCAATCGGGGTAATCGGAAGCTGGTTTTATGATAACGGTCTTTACGGCAGAATAGGATTGAGTACGGATACCATTCTGCGCGGCGCACATTCAGATTTAATGACCGGAGCGTTTGTGCCGTACAGGAACTTAACTCAACTTGAAGAAGAACGGTATAAAAATTATATATTGGACATTTACCGTATCTTTATAGAAAAAGTTGCCGCAGGACGCGGCATAGAAGCGGAAAAAGTGGAAACTGTCGCACAGGGAAGGATATTTTCGGGTACAAAGGCGCTTGAAATCGGATTAATTGACAGTATAGGCACTCTTTCCGATGCTATGCGAATGGCGCAAAAGTTAGCTGAAATACCGGAGGATAAAACAGTTCTTTATAGAAAGTATCCTGAACCAAGTTTTTTTGAAAAACTTGTTAATCGTTTCCCTTTTGCAAAGATTCTTTTCAAAAATAAAAACAGTCAAACAAGTACGGCTTCATTATTTACAGGATTATTTTTGTCAGATGATATTAGCTACCGGCTAGAAAAAAACGGTCAGGTTATGCCTATTCTGCCGTTGGAGTTTTCATTGCTTAGGAACCGGTAAATTCATTGAGGAAATGAATTTTCTGATAAATAAAACTGATCCAACCTTAAGGGGGTATTATAAACCCTATAAAGTAACATATATTTCGGGTAGTAATACAATAACTCTTAATGCTACTTATGAAGGCAGTATCCCAGAAACCTTTAACAAAAAATAAGTTTGTCCGTTTGCCTAGCAGCAGAAAGCCATAAAAAGTATATGGCGGGCATGACATAAGCCCTTACGGGTGTGTACGGTGTGGATTCAAAAAAGGCGAGGCCAAAGCCTCCGTGAAAAAAGTCCACAGCCGTTTGACACCCGTAAGGGCTTTGCCATGCCCGTCTTGAACTAT
>WRGH01000160.1 GCA_009787285.1 Brevinematales bacterium | reverse complement strand
ATCTGCCGCGCGGATAATTTTGACGATATAACGGTGTTGGGAACTACAATTGACGACGCCGCAGGCGAAGCGTTTGACAAGGTTGCGAAATTTTACAACTTCGGCTATCCCGGCGGAAAGGCAATTGACGATATGTCGCGTAACGGAGACAGCGGAGCTTTCCGCTTTCCTCTTCCTTCGCTTCACAAGGGCGATCACCGTTATGACGTTTCTTATTCAGGGCTTAAAACTGCGGTAATAAACCAGCTTGAAATGTTCAGGGTAAAAAAGGAGTCTACAAACGAAGACATTGCCGCCTCTTTCCAGAAAGCCGCCGTGGAAATCCTTTTACGCGCGCTGCTTAATGCGGCGCAGGATACAGGGCTTTGTACAATAGTAGCGGGCGGCGGAGTTGCGGCTAACAGCCTGCTTCGCAGCCGCCTCGCTGAGCAGAAACATCTTCGCTGCATATTCCCGCCTCTTGATCTGTGCGGCGACAACGGCGCTATGATAGCCGGTATCGGCTACCATTACCTTGTCCGAGGAGAGCGCTCTCCGTTAAACACCGCTGTTTGCGCGCGTGTTACCGGCTTCAAAAAGAATTATCCGTAAAAATCTCAGGACCGGCAGACATAACCTTTAAATTTACTCAAACAGGTAAAATTGTTGACATTACTACTTTGAATTGATAAAATATAAAAATAGAGATGGGCCAATTAATAGGATTGCTTGTACCAATAGCTGTTTTATCCATACCGATTACGGCTATTGTCCTTTCATATAAACAAAAGACTCAAAAAAATAAACTACGGGAAATGGAATTACAAAAGGAAATACTGAAGCTGGAAATAGAAAAACAAAACAGAACGATTGAATTATTGGAAAAAGAAAATAAGAAACTTGACAGAATAATGGACTTGTGAGGAAATCCTGCCGGGAGCCAAACAACTTAATTGTATTGCGGCTGATTGTAAACGCGCACATAATCAACCAGCATTTCGCCTGTTGTAAAATCGTTGGGTATCGCGCCTGAAAACTCGCCGCTTTCCACTGTAAGTTTGATATAGTTTGGGTTTTGGTTAATACCGCTGTTATTAAATTGCGCGCCTCCGTCCACGCGCCAGAAAATTTTTCTGTCTACATAAAAAATATACTCTGAAGGCGACCAGTCAAGCGCAAAAACATGAAANTCGCCGTCAAAAATATCAATATCAGGAAGTTTGCTTGCAAAGCTATTTGCAAATTTTCTGTTTTTGCCGTACCCGTTCCAGTTAAGAGCCGCATTATAAATATGCTGCGGGTTGTCGAATGTTTCCACAATATCGATCTCGGTTCCGATAACGCCTTCGTCCGTCATGATCCACTGAGACGGACTCATCAGCCAAAATGCTCCCCATATNCCGTTTACCTTCGGCAATTTTACCCGCGCTTCATAAAAACCAAAACCGCCGGTAAAAAGCATAGAACCGTCTCTTTTTTGAGTACGAACGGCTCCGCTGCGTATCCAGTTATTTGCAAGCGTTTTATTTTTAGACTTTGCCGCTCCAAGTACAGGATCGCGCTTAAAACCAAGATGCAGGAATCCGCCGTTCACAGAAACCATATCGTCCTTCCATGTACTGCGCCCCTGCCTGTCCCATTCAGGAGCATAATCCCATTTAGAAAAATCCAGCAGGTTTCCGTCAAAGTCATCCCAAAAGACAAGTTTACTTTCCGCCTTCTTGCCTGTNGTTTTTTCATAAACTATTCTTATAACAATTGAATCTCCCTTAGTCTCCACAGTTATTGAATTCNCGCCCTCTGAAGGAAGTCCTTTTATATCATTTACTTCATTGCCTTTAAAAGTAAAATTTTTATACATGGGATCAAGACGCACTACAGCCGTATACACAGTATCCGTATCAAATGTTTTTTGCACACCGGGTTCCCATTGTACGGTTTGCGAATAAACAAGATACTCATTCGTGCGGGCTTTATAAGGAAATTTGTAAAGGCTTTGAGGGTAATTGCCGGCAACAGGAGATGTAATCGGGTAAATTTCCACAGCCTCTATTTTTGTTTTTGAACTGTAATTAGCGTTCCCAACAGTGCCGCATGAAATTATTAAAGCGGCCAATAAAAATATTATCGGAGTCTTTTTCAAGATTTCAATTTTTGAAGATATCCTATTTTCCATTTTCTACCCCAAAAACAGTATAACGAAAATAACTTTTGAGGCAAGTAATGACGAACCATTTTGCGGAGTAACTTTACAAAATCAACATTTTTCTATATTATGCACTTTACGGAGTATTTCATGAAAAAGTTTCTGTTTGTTTTATTTGCCGTAACAATCATGGCTTCCGTTACAGGCTGCGGCAATAAAAATACATTAACTCTTTATACATGGGATGAAATGTTTCCTCAGGATATTTTAAGGGTATTTGAAAGAGAAACAGGCATAAAAATCAATTATGTAACTTTTGATACAAACGAGACTATGCTTGCAAAGCTCCGAACTTCCAAGGGCACAGATTATGATCTTGTAATCGCAGACGATTACATTATAGAGACGGCCATTGCTGAAGGGCTTGCGCAAAAACTTGACAAAGCCAAACTGCCAAACTACAAAAATATAAATCCTTTATATCAAAAGCAGTTCTATGATCCTAAAGACGAATATACTGTTCCGTACGGCGCGGGCGTATTGACAATCGTTTATAATCCAAGACGCGTGAATATCGACATTATGGGTTATTATGATATGTGGAACCCAGCGTTTTTAAACAATTTGGGTATTATAGCGAATTACAGGGTTATAAACGGAATAGCTCTTAAAGTTCTGGGTGAAAGTTACAATACTAACAATATAACGTCAATACGCGATGCGGGCGAGCTTATGCTGCTGCTTGCGCCTAACGTTCGCTTTATTCAGGACGATTATCTTGAAGACAAATTACTTTCCGGGGAAATATCCGCCGCTATAATGTACACTTCGCAGGTAACTCATGCAAAAATGGCTGACCCAGGACTAAAAATAGTATTTCCGGAAGAAGGTATCGGGTTTGGCATAATGGCGGGTTTTATTCCGTTAAAAGCGCGCAATCCTGGCGCAGCCCACGCTTTCCTTAATTTTATTATGGACGCAATAAGGGGAGCTTCCTGTTTCGAGTATCTTGGCTATTACAGCACATATCTAGCTTCGGATTTACTCATCGCTCCCGAATACAAGGATTTTCTGACTCTGCCTGAAGGATTTAATATCGANATGGAAATGATTAAAAGTATCAGCCCNGAAGCGGAACAGGAGCATAACCTTATTTGGACAGCGTTCAAAAAAGCCGCCGGCCAATGACGTTCAACTAAATTTTACATTGAAAAAAGCCTTAAGCGGGTTTAATATATAAAAATGCAATTGCATCAGTCTTTTGTTCAAAAACAGCAGCTCAAAATGAATCCTCAGCTTTACCAGTCCATTAAATTAATGGAACTGCCTATTGTCGAGCTGCACGAAAGAATTGAACAGGAACTGGAAAGCAACCCCGCGCTGGAAGTAATTGAAGATAAAAGCACAGTTTCCCTTGACGAAAATATTCAGCGCAAAGATGAATACGAGTATTATGAAACAACTTCCGATTCCGTAAGTTCACAATATGCGGCTGAAGAACACAGGCGTTTTATCGAAGGCGTACTTACGCGCCCCGAAACTCTGCAGGAACACCTTTTATGGCANTTGCAGCTTGAACCGGTTGACGATGAACTTCGCTCCGTTGCGGGAACGCTCATTCAAAATCTTGANGATGACGGTTTTCACAAAGAAAACCCTGAGACCCTGTTCCCCTCTCCGCAAGNCCGTCTACAGGAAGCGATGGAACTGGTGCAGGGACTTGAGCCTGCCGGAACCTGCACAAGCGATTACCGCCAGTCTCTTATTGTGCAAATAGGNCTTTCAGAGGATTTACTGCCGGAGAAAATAAGCATACAGGAAATTGAAAAAATTCTTGATAACCTTGAACTGCTTGAACGGGGAAANTATTCCGTTCTGGCAAAAAAAACAGGNCTCACAGAAGATGATATCCGAAACGCAGGCGAATATTTAAAAAAAATGTCGCCTTTNCCCGGCAGGGCTTTTTCTCCCGCCGAGGTGCGTTATGTAATACCTGATATTCGCGTAACAAAGGACGGCGATGATTTTAACATTATCCTGAACGATGAAGC